>PWNM01000336.1 GCA_003557825.1 Candidatus Hydrogenedentota bacterium
CGAAGCCGGCGCGCCCGGACTCGCGTCACGAAGCGCGGACCGGAGCGCCCGGAGGAAAATGCCGAGCACCCCACTCGCCACCTCGGGCGTCTGGTGCAGGAAGGGCCGAAGCCTCTTGGGTGACGTACTCTGCTTGCGCTCCAGCAAACGTTCCTTGGACTGCCCAGCGTGATTGTTGGTTTGGGTCTCCAAGAGCGATGCGTGCATAGCCTGTAGCGCCCATAACTGTTTGTTCAGAGCCCTCAAGTGGTTGGTCGAATCCTTCAAGAACGCGAGGTCCTGTTGAATACGTGACGCCTCCTCGTAGCTCTACGCTTTGATTTGCAACCTCTCCGAAAACGAATGCGCCTTTTTCTTGTGCTTCTACGTTGAAGGGAACTGGTGATTGCATCCCTCGTGGGTGTGCGCCAGTCCAGTCTGTGCGCACAAGACCGACTCCTCCGCCGAGTGTTGCTCGGAACGGGTCTGCTGTGGTAATGCGTACAGTATCTGCTGGCGTCTTGTAGATTGCCGTGATAGTGTAGTCTTCTCCTGGTCGGGTGAGGAGTTCGCAGATTCTTCCTTCTGTTGTGTCGCATCCTTCCCATCGTTTGAGTATCTTCCCATCATGGATTTCCGGCGCAAAAAATGCGTGAAAGCGTGAGGGTTCTGTCAGTTCAAGTGGCGTTGTCCCTAGTCTTTCAGGATCATTGATTGGTCGGTGTCTTTCGATCTCAACATCATATACTCCTTGGCTTCTGATGCGAATTGTTGCTAGCGGGTCTGGTTCTGGTTCTGTGGTGTCTGGTTGAACGTAGCGGTGAATCACTTTCTTTACGACTACGGTGTCTGGTGGTGCTTGCTCAGTTATTGTTACGGTGTCTGGTGGTGCTTGCTCGGTTATTGTTATGGTGTCTGGTTTCGTGTATTCGATGTGTTGTTCAACGACGTTGAACTTGACTCCAAGTGTTGATTCTGGCTCACAGTCTATGCGAGTGACTCGTCCTGTACGCTCAGCATTGATTTTGTTTGGGTCTTGGTTGGTCATTGCCAACGCATCTTCGATGTTGATGGTGTACACATTGTCTCCGCGATGAATGAATGGCGCATCAAGCCAGAGTTGTTCGTTCTCGCTTTCTGTTCGTAGTGCGTAAGCTCGAATGGGCGTTCCGTCAGGAAGTCGTGTTCCAAGAACTACTTGTGAATCATAACTATCTAGTGGTATCATAAAGCGCGTCATTTCGTCTTCTCTAGACATTCCTGCTCCTGGGAGGACTTCTCGACTGAGCGGGATGCCTAGCTCTGCAACTCTGATGGTGTCGGCAAGGCTTCCTCCTTCGGGTATTGCGTAGATAGGCACTCGTTCAATGCGTTTTCCGCGTTGAACTTGATAATTCGTAATTCGTAAACAATCGTCTTGAATCTCAGGCTGTACTTGCTCTCCTGTCGGCGTTTCACATACAAATCCACTTTCTGGCTGGACGTCTTGTGCTTCGAGCGCTTGTGGGCTGGCAAGTGCGGCGTAGCCGATTCCTGCTCCGATGGCAGCGTTGCGTACCGTTCGAACTCCTTTTTGGACGATGTCTTTGAGATTCATACTTCTTGTGTGTGTTGCATACTATATAAAACTTATGATTTGTATTTACTTATCAGTGACACCAATTTGTTTTTAAATGTGGTATGAGACACTCTTTTTCATGGGTTGGGAGAAAAGGGCAAAAGCATATGCTTCAACAGCAGAGCGCGTTCTCGATAGTAAGTGGACTGCGCTCGCACTCGTGTTTATCGTGCTTATCATCGCCTTTGGCGTGAGGATCACTCCCATGCATCTGCCCGTCACAGATAACTGGGCTGAACAGACTATTCGAAACAATATCGTATCGCAAGCAGAAGCCCAAGTCAGACAACAATTTCCTCATCTTCCCCAAGCACAAGTACAACAACAAGCATTACGAGAGTACGAATCCTTTATTGAACAAAATCGTGAACAGTTCCAAGCGCAACAAGAGCAGCTATCCCAGCAATTTAGGAGTCAATTGCAGTTTGAAGTAGAGCGTCCTGACGGAACAGTCTTTTATCAAACCTATATAGGAGAGATTGACCCATACTTTTACTTAAAACGTGTTGAGCGAGTGCTGGAGACAGGATCTCAGTGTTCAAGTATTGTGGATGGAGAGTGCCGTGATGACTTCATGCTCGCCCCTCGTGGATCGACGTTTGAACCAGAATGGCACACCTATGCAGCATCAGGATTTGCTTGGATAGCGGTTGCGCTCGGATATGTTGCTCTCACAGGAGTATTTTTTATGCCTGCAATCTTAGGGGCGCTTGCCACCGTACCAGTGTTCTTTTTTGTGCGTCGACGATTCGGTTCGTTAGCAGCAGCTTCTTCAGCCATCTTTGTGGGATTGCACACCAGTTTTCTTCCACGTACCATGGCTGGTTTCTCATCTACTGATGCATGGAACATCTTGTTTCCCGTAACCATTATCTGGTTAGTATCACTTGCGCTTGAGCAACAGCGACGAGGGCTTTCATGGTTGTATCTCGTTCTCGCAGCAGTAGCGAGTGCTGCCTACGCTCAGTTCTGGAGTGCTTGGTGGTATACATTTTTTATCATGACTCTTGCGCTCTTAGCTGTTGGGGTGTATAAAGGCGCCTCATGGATAGGAGTTTCAAACGCCCTCTTGGTGGCGGAGGCAAGGTAGGGCGCGGGGTCTGGCCGAGCAAGCTGTCGAAGAGTCGGGGATGCCGGGCTCGGCCGTGAGCCCGGGAGGCGCTGGAAGGCAGGCGAAGCTGAGGTGGAGGAAGCGCCATGGGAATCGGGGCCCGAAGGATGGTGCGATGGGCGGTGGGAGACGGTCTGGTGGAACAGGAGCGGGGGCACGCGAACGGGATCGGGTGGTGCCTCAGGCCTCC
>PWNM01000608.1 GCA_003557825.1 Candidatus Hydrogenedentota bacterium
ATCGCCGTGAGTATGGGTTCACAATAGACGCCGGCGTGGGGGTCTGCGAAATGCGCAGAACCACGGGCCGGCTTTTTTATGGCAAGGAGCAAACTGGAGTACCCCAATGATTGCATCGATGATCGTAGCTGTCTGCGTCGTAGGCGCAGCATCGGCCGAACCCATTCCTGTCCCCCTTGATTCGGCTTTGTCAGAATGGGGACGCCATCCGGAAGGTCAACGCGCAACGGTCGACGAGATCGACGGCGAGCCGGTGTTGCGCATCATGGTTGGCGAAGATGAGCCGATCGATTGGCGGCAAGTCTACCTGCCCCTGGACATGGAACCGGGAGACCGTTTCATTGCCGAAGCCGATGTCCGTGGCGTCCGGGTTCGCGATGGCGCGGGTATTGCCATGTCGTTGACCTTTCTCAATGCTGAGGGCGAGCGGATCGCTCACACAGACGAGTATCTGCGGACCGGCGGCGAGGGGGAAGCTCCGCTTATCGCCCGGGCCGAGGCGCCGCAAGACGCAGTGGAAGCCCGATTGGTGTTGTTGCTAAACGGACGCGGCGAAGGGCAGTTCCGAAACATCCAGCTGCAACGAGTTCCCGCCGAAACGCTTCCGCCTTTTGACGGCTCCGTTATGCTGATCGTAACCGACGAGGTAACCGTGCCGGCGCTGGTCGGTTTTGGCGCGGAGGACGATGCCTGGATCTACAACGAGGAGAACCGAGCACGGGGGGCTGATGAAACCGGTTTCGCCCTGCGCGAGGAACGCATCGAATGGATGCAGCCGGATTACATCCGCATGTTCTTCTGGTACAACGACTGGAACCCCAGCGTAGACGGCGAGACCTTCACCTGGGACACCGACAACATGCAGAGTAAATACCGCGCCCTCGACCTATACCAACGCATGGGCGCCCGAGTCAATGTGACCGGTGTCGAATGGGCGGTGGAGAACGTGTGGACCGATCTGGAGGCCCAAGCGCGCTCCATCGGGGCGTTGCTCGAACACCTGATCGTGGACATGGGATACACCTGCGTGCAGGAATGGACCTTGACCAACGAACCCAACCTGTCCTTTGCCCGTACACAGACCTTTGACACCTATGTGGAACTTCATCGGCTTGTTGCGAACGAGATCGAGGCCCGCGGTCTGGATGTGCAGATCGTTGGAAGCGACGACGGAGATGGCTTCCCCTGGTTCAAACAATGCGTGATGGACGACGACTATTTCGAATTGGTCGATCTGTTCGCGTCCCACTTCTATTTCAGCGAACATCGGTTGCCCTTTGTAAAGGACATATTTCGGGATCGGATCGACCTGCTCGAATCGCGAACGCCGGTAAAGCCGTTCATCATCGCGGAGTTTGGTCTGGCCGACGACCGCATGACGCCGCCGTTGTTGAATCCTTACATGGAAGATTACGAGAACGCCCTGTGGAATCACGCTACCTATATCGACTCGTTAAACGCGGGCGTGGCGGGTATCGTCATATGGTGCATCCACGAAATGTACTATCCCGGCGCGGAGATCCCGATGAACTTTGGCCTGTGGAACTTCGCCGACCGCGACTGGGCGGTTCGGCCGGTCTACCATTCGGTGGCGGCCTTTACCCGGAATACGCAACGGGGCGATACAGCCTATAAGGTGGAATCGTCGCGGCCCGATGCGGTCCGCGCGGCACGGGTCGAGAACACCCTCTTCTGGGCCAACGTGTCTGATCAGGAAGCGACGATATCCCTCGAGGGGTTCGAGGCCGGGCAGGTTCGAATCTTGACCGAAGACACCATCGAAGGCGATCGCGAAACGGGCATACTGTTGGATGGACTGAACAGCTCCGAGTTTACCATTCCGCCAAAGAGTTTCGGCTATGCCATACGTTGACGCCATTGGGATATGCGCATACGGCCGGACCGTTCGGCGCTGTACGCCGCTATTCGCACCGTTTGCCATCATAGAAAGGGAGGCATATACAAGATGACATCGACATTTGTTGCATTTTGTTTCATGTCGGCGATTTCCGCAACACTGACGCCGATTCCAATCGACGCCGAATTGAACGCATGGAACCGGTACCCGGAGGGACAAACCGTCGAAGTGGTGGAAGTCGATGGCGTGCCGGAGATCCGCATTGCGTCCGCAGAACCCGAACCGGTCGCCTATCGCCAGGTCATCCACTTTCTCGAAGCTGCTCCCGGCGATCATCTGCATGCCTCGGTCGAGGCCAAGGCCATCGACATTCGCGAGGGGATGGGCGTGTTTATGTCCATTTCGTTTATGGACTCGGAGGACCAGCGCATTGATCACGCGGACGACTACCTCCAAACCGGCGGCCGTGCAGTGTGGACGCCATTGCACGTTCGCGGTGAGGCGCCCGAAGGAACCGCCGAGGCCCGACTTCTGCTGGTCATTCATGGATACGGCGAAGGGCGGTTCCGCAATGCGGCCTCGGGACGTGTCGCAGCAGAAGAGCCTGCTCCCATCGACGAACTGGTCGTACTTACTGCCACGGATGAAATCACAGTTCCCTCACTGATTGGTTTCGGGGCAGAGGATGACGGTTGGTTCTACAACGACGAGAACCGCCGGCGTGGCGCAGACGATGAGGCCATTGCCATCCGCGAAGGCCGTATTGAATGGATGCAACCCGACTACGTCCGCATGTTTTTCTGGTACAACGACTGGAACCCAACCGTGGACGGCGAGACGTTTACCTGGGATTCTGAAAACATGCAAAGCAAGTACCGGACCCTCGATTTGTACCAGCGCGTCGGAGCGCAGGTAAACGTAACGGGCGTTGAATGGGATGTGGACAACGTTTGGACCGATCTCGAGGCCCAGGCCCGTTCCATCGGAGCATTGCTTGAGCACCTTATTGTGGAGAAGGGGTATAGCTGCGTACAGCAGTGGACGCTCACGAACGAACCCAATATCGCTTTCCACGAACCTTTTGAAACGTATGTGGAGATGCACCGATTGGTGGCGAGGGAGATCGAGACCCGGGGACTTGACGTCCAGATCGTGGGCAGTGACGACACCAGCGGCCTTAGTTGGTTTCGGCAATGCGTAGAAGATGATGACTACTTTGAGTTGACGGATGTCTTCGCCTCCCATTTCTACTTCGAAGAACATCGCATGCCCTTTGTGCGAGACATTTTCCGCGATCGAATCGATCTGCTTGAATCCCGAACCCCCGTTAAGCCTTTTGTTGTCGCCGAATTCGGGCTGGTGGATGACCGCATCGGCCACCCTGTAGCAAATCCCTATATGGAGGATTATGCAAACGCCCTATGGAATCACGCCACCTATATTGACGCCCTGAATTCGGGCGTGGCCGGCATCGCGATTTGGTGCATTCACGAGATGTACTACCCTGGTATGCAAACCCCGATGCAATTCGGCCTGTGGAACTTCGGCGACCGCGACTGGACCGTTCGTCCGGTATACCATTCGGTAGCCGCTTTTACCCGCAACACGCAGCATGGCGACACGGCCTATAAAGTCACTTCGTCCCATGACCATGCAGTCCGGGCTGCCCGGGTTGAGGATACCGTATTTTGGGCCAATGTAAGCGACGAGTCGGTCGATGTCGTTATCGACGGATTCGAGGCTGCCCAAGTGTGCATCATGACAGAGGACACCCTTGAAGGCGATCGCGAAACGGGCGTACTGTTGGATGCCCTGAACGGCTCCGAGTTTACCGTTCCGCCGAAGAGCTTCGGCTATGCCACGGCGGCACCATAGGGGCACAGGAAATATAGATGCAACCATCGGTTTGCGAACGACGCACTGGCCTTCGTACAGTATACGGCGATGGGTGTGCGGCGTGACGATGTAGATCCGAGGGAGGACGAGCGATGGCATTTCGCATGGTTTTCGGACTGATGGTACTGGGACTGGCGGCGAATGGTCTGTGCCGGGCCGAACCGCCGCCGACGGACGAGCACGTCTGGTTCGGGCCAAAAGCCTTTGTCGAAGGTCGAACGGTCCGGGATGACTTTATCCCCATGCTGACGAATCAGGACCATTGGTCTGAGATTGCCTCCCGTGTCGATGTGTTCAAGGGTTACATCATGATCCTGCCGGACATCCCCGTCCCGGGAAAGGACGCGCCCGAAATCAGCGACGATGAGATGCAGCAGTTGATCGCGGTGTTGGATGATCTCGGTCTCAAGACCGCTTTCGAGGTGGGCGGAGCCCGATCGCACGAACCCGGCGCGGGCAAACAAGCGGCGCAGAACGAATTCACCCATCTTCGGCGCTGGCTCGACTTGGGCGGTCGCATCGATTTCCTTACCACCGATCATTCGATAGCAAAAGGGCTGGAGGCTTGGCTCGAAACGGTGGATCACGACTTTAGCGGCGAGATGACCTATACCGACGATCCAGAAGTGCGCGAGCTGATGCAGGCGTTGTGCCAGGAGACGGCCGCCTATTTTGAGGAAATGGCAACGCTTATCCCCGGCGTTCGGTTTGGCGTCATCGATTCATTGGGCTTTTTCACCGTTGCCGGCCCCGAGGGTCAGACCTACCGCGCAACGCGGCCCGAAATTCCTGAGTTGCCTTTTGACGCCATCTTCGCCTATTTGATCGACGCCATGGCGGAGCGCAATCTGGAGTTGGATCATTTCCACACGGATTACGGCTACGAGGGGGTCCGGTCGGATGGCCGACGGGCGGGCTTACACTTGGACTATGGGCGGATCATCGGCGTCGAGACCACCGTCCGTTCCCACGGCATCAGGACAGGCAACATTATAAACGCGTTTCACGATCGGACGGTCGACGACCCAGCGCCAAACGTGGCGAATCGCGAAGCCTTCGAGCGAACCCTCGAATTCTTCGCGGGATATATGGCCACGGGCCTGGCGCCCGATCACATCGTTTTACAGACGTGGCAACCCTATCCCGATCGAACGGGCCCCGAAGATGCGCCGTACACGGTCATGAATCTGCATCGGACGCTATTGCGGCACGAGGCGTTCCCGGAATTGCCTCCCGGACGATAGGTTATTCGACGCCGAAATCGATCATGGCTTTCACGACGCCGTCTTCGTACCCCGCGACAAGGTCAAAAGCCGTCTTGGTCCGATCGAAGGGGTACCGATGGGTCACCATAAAGTCTACGTCAATGGCCTTGGTGGCGATAAGATCCAGGGCTTCCTGTACGCAATCGACCTGGCGGCGAACATTCTGAATTGCAATCTCCTTCCGCCGGAGCTTGTCGATGCTAAAGGAGATTCGATCCACTTCTGGGATGCCCACAATCATGAGTTTGCCGCCGGGCTTGAGCATTTCGACAGCCTGATCGAGGGCTTCTTGTTGGCCGCAACAATCGAACACGACATCGAGGTTATAGGGTTCGCGCTCTTCGATAGCCGCGACAACATCCTCTGTGTCAGGATTACCACCCCAATCGGCTCCGGCTTGGCGGGCGATATCGAGTCGGGCATCGATGCGATCGGTCACATAGATTCGGGAAGCTCCCTTTGCTCGGGCAGGAAGCATGACGCTCAAGCCAATTGGGCCCATCCCCAGAATCCCGACCTTGGCGCCGTCCATAGGGATGGACTGCTGTACGGCGTACACGCCGATGGCCAACGGTTCCGATAGGGCGGCCTGGTCGAGGGTCATCGAGTCCGGGATGGGGAAACAGCATTCTTCAGGCATGACCAGAAACTCGGAGAGACAGCCCTCGGCCTGGCCGGGACAGCCGAGAAAACGAAGGTTTCGGCACGTATGATGGCGCCCGACTTTGCACTGGTCACATTCCCAACATGAGATAGCCGGCTCGATGGCAATGCGGTCGCCGGGTTTTACCCGCGTTACCTCGGGGCCTGTCTCGACAACGACTCCCGCCCCCTCATGACCGACGCGATAGGGATATTGCACGACCTGGCTGCCGATCCGGCCGGTGGTATAGTAATGAATGTCGGATCCGCATACGCCCACGGTCCCCATCCGAATTCGGACGTCCTTGGGATGTTCGATCTGGGGATCGGACAAATCAATGGTGTCCATCTCACGTAAGTCGGTTAATGCCACTGCTTTCATCATTTGTTGCTTCCTGTTCGTTGGTTTAAACCATATCGCGTGGGCTAGCGTAATTCCTTGTCCATGCGACGGGCCATCCATGCATGGGCTCGGTGCATCCAGCCGGCTTCCGGGAAAAACATAAAGGGACAATAGCCCGGCACGACCGTAAGGCTCTGTTCGTCGCAATAACGTATTGTATCCTCGGGGATGCGAGACGGCCCAAGGATACCGTAGATCCACACCCGTTTCACGTCGGCTGCGGCGCAATCGGCAAGCACCGTCTTTATCGCATCGCCCGTGGTCATGATCAGAACGCCCTCGACCGGGGGATCAATTTCCTGCACGCGCGCAAAGCAGGGCCGGTCCTCGATGTCCCTCGCAGCGGGATTCACGGGTACGGCATCGTATTCACGTTTCAGAAACTCACGGAACAGCATACGGCTAAACGAGCGGCTCTTGCGTGATACGCCGACGACGGCGATTCGGTGAAGCCGTAGAAATGCCTCCGCATGGGTCCGGGCAGTCATTGCGCGTTCTCCTTGCTACACGGGCAGTGCTCGTGTGGCATCTTAGGTCGCCAGGACGTGGGCTACCTGAATCAGGGACGGATCGAAAAGGGTTCTGTTGGTCCAGGCTTCTTCTAACGGATGTAACACCACGGACTTGCCATGAATGCCGACCATCTTGCCGGTCTCGCCCTGCACCAATGCCTCGACAGCGCGTATCCCCAGTCGGCTGGCCAAAATCCGGTCGAAGGCCGTGGGTGTCCCTCCCCGCTGCAGGTGCCCGATCACAACGACACGAGGGTCCTTGAATTCGGACGTCTCGCTGACCATATGGGCCACATCGATGGCCCGACCGGCATCGTCGCCCTCGGCCACGACGATAATAGATGATCTCTTTCCCTTGCGGCGATCGTGTTGCAGCTTTTCGACCAGGGCCGGAATGTCCGTGGGGGTCTCGGGAACTAGTATCTCTTCAGCTCCGCCGGCGATGCCGCTCATCATCGAGAGATAGCCGCTATCGCGTCCCATGACCTCGATGAAAAACAGCCGTTCGTGCGATTCCGCCGTATCGCGAATGCGATCGATGGCCTCGACGGCGATATTCAAGGCCGTATCGTAGCCGATGGTGTAATCTGTGCCGCCAATATCGTTGTCAATGGTACCCGGTAGCCCAATACACCGAATACCATGTTCGGCATCCAGCGCCTGGGCTCCGCGATAGGAACCATCTCCGCCGATAACCACCAACCCTTCGATGCTGTGGGATTTGAGGTTCGCGGCGGCTTGGGCACGTCCCTCCGTTTCCATAAATGCCTTGCATCGGGCCGTGCGCAAAATGGTACCGCCCCGGTTGATAATGCCGCCGACATCGCGCGCGCTCATGGGCCGGATACGGTTCTCGATCAGCCCTTGATAGCCCCGGTCAACGGCATAGACTCCTAAATCATGATAGGTCGCCGCACGAACCACCGCCCGGATGGCGGCATTCATGCCCGGCGAGTCTCCACCACTCGTCAGCACCGCAATGCGTTTCAATGGTCGATGGTCCTCCGTCCGTGTCCCCCGTCATCACCGCTGTGTAAATCCAACGGCGCCGTTTTATTTGTAAATCACATATTCCTGTCCGATGCTTAAGGTCGGATTTTGGCCCCAATTGTTCCACCGGCGCAAGTCGTTTAACTCCACTCCGTGTTTTTGAGCAATCGCCCAGGGGTTTTCGCCTCGTTGTACCTGAAATACCTGCCTTTGAGGGCCTTCCTCTACGACTTCATCATCTGCATCGGCGACTTCTTCGTCCTCGGCGTCGTCTTCATCTGGTTGTTCCGAATCGGTCTCTTCGACATCCTCGGCTTCATCATCCGGTTCGTCCTCTTCGGGCGGGTCGGGGCTGGGCTCAGGCTGGCTCAGCGGCGCAGCATCGGCAGCGAATTCGAGGGTTCGTGCCCGCCATTCGGCGGTCGTGGCAACGGAATTGGCCTCGATGCTTCGCCCCTTGGCCATAAGTTTCTCCGCCTCCTCCGTGAGGCGCCCGACTTCTTTCAGAATCCAATCGGCCCGTTCTTGCGATCCATTCGAGCCGCCCGAGCGGGTCAGATAACGCGATTGATAATCGCTGCTCCGATCGAGTGTTTCCTGAAAAGGCTCGATAAACGGTTCACCGCGGCTTTCTTCGATAATACCGAGATGCCGTACCAGTCGGGCTAACGACGCCATGGCGACCACGGCGCTCGATCGACTAATGCCGCCGCCGTGCCATTCGCGCTCGAAATAGGGAAAATGACGAACAAGGGTGAAAAAGTCCTGTCGCTCGATGGCGGTACCGTTGTTCTCGGCGATACGCGACAGAATGTCGATGAGATCGCTGGGCATCTCTTCGCGAAGCATCTCGTTTTCCAGCACGGTCCGGGCTTCCCGTTCGGCCATGCGTTGCGCCGCCGTAACAAGGAGATTGCCTTCCGAACCGCTCAGATAGAAAGGCCGCGCTGAAACGGGTAGTCGGACACGCCCATCGTTGATTTCCGGCCTTTCCAGTTCGTTGTTGTAGGCATCGCCGAAACTAAGGTCCTGTGCGTCGCCGATCGCGAGAGTGAGTTCATCGCTGCCGGTATCCGTCCATCCGACCACGCACCAGCCGTCTTCAATTCGAAACACATGGGCCTGATTGCCCGAACCCGCGGGCAGATCCCCCACATAGTCGGCCCCATGCAACCGACGGGCAAAACCGCCCAGGGGCACATAGCCGGGCCCAAAGGAACCGTTGGAAAACACGGTCGGCACGTCCAGGTTCGTCTGACCGATTCCCGCTGCGGCGTTCAATACCAACCGCTCAACGAGACTGGCGGTTTCTTCATCATGGTTGCTGCCCCGGCTTGAAATATGCAGCGGCATGCGTTCGTAACCGGCCCGCTCAGCCGTTCGCCGAAATGCAGCGGCGATTTGCCCGTTTGAGCCTGCCTGGTTGATGACGACAAGGGAAACATAGCGGCCCACTCCTTGCCGCAACAAGGCCGCAAATTCCGCCGGCGAGTCGACCACCAATGCAATGGGGATGGGCGCTCCTTGGGCCTGTATCGATTCGGAGATTTCATGAAGCTGTGTTATTCCGCCTTCCCCATGGACATCGATTCGAACGATTCGGTCGCCATATTGTTCGATCAGTTCTAGTATATGGTCGGTGATGTCCTGATCTGCCTCAGGACCGACAATCGGCACAATGGCCAATCCGGCCTGAGCTGCGGCATCTACCTGGTCGTCAAAACCGGCCGTCGTGGTATTAAGCCGCACATAGCGCACGGAGATCACTGGCAGGGCCCGAAGCGCAGTGGGCTCGGCTGCGTTGATGTTGATTCCCACGGGGAGGGCCAGTCCATCAACGGGGCGGTCTATCCGCGCAAAGATATGGGTCTCCTCCTGGACATCGTCTCCCCGAGTGATCCGAATCGTCGCCTCATACCGCCCCCGTTTCTCAGGCAGCACTTCGACTGGACGCCAATATGCACTATGGGCGCGAAGTTCGACCGTGCCCAGGTCCACCAGCAGGGATTCGCCGATGTCATTGACAACTTCAATCGTCACGTCGACGTCCTGGTCGGACTCCGAGGTCAGTTCGAGGATCAGGGGATCTTCGACATAGACATGCGGGATGGGTTGGTCGGGCGCCAGGGCGACCTCGATTTGAAAGGCGGATACGCATACTGCAATGAGTGCTATGACGCTCATAATTCCCGCAAAAAGGGGTTCATGCCCCGTTCAGTGCCTATGGTGGTCACCGGGCCGTGGCCGGGATAGACAACCGTATCATCGGGCAACGGCAATAGCTGTGTCCGTATCGAATCAAGCAATTGATGATGGTTGCCCCCGGGCAGATCGGTACGGCCGATGGAGCCCGCAAACAGCACGTCGCCACCGAGCACACACCCGTCACCCACTAGGACGATGTGCCCTGGCGAATGGCCGGGCGTATGGCGTACTTCAAGGGATTCATCGCCTATCGTGACCGTGTCGCCTTCGGCCAGTGTACCGGTAGGCGCGGGAGATGCCTCGAAAGACAGGCCAAACATCATCCCTTGATGGACGATGTTCTGCAGCAGGTCGCGGTCGGCTTCGTGGATCCATAACGGCGCCTGGGTCTGCCGCACCAATGCAGCGTTGCCACCGCAATGATCGCAGTGGCCATGGGTATTTATAATGCCAATAACTTCCATTCCGTCAAGGGTATTGCGGAGTTCGACGGTTAGTTCACCGGCATCAATCACCAGCGCCTGATCGTTATGTTTCACAACATAACAATTCGTCGCAAACGGGGTTGTCTCAAAGGTAAGAATGTCCACCGGTAACTCCATCATTCCATACACGCCAAACCGGTCACGGTTGATAGCGTCACAACTTGACATAATACCATTCATTGACCCTTGGGTTCCATGACCACAGGTTTTTTGACGTCATGATCGATTAACCTCAAGCTTGAGAATCGGAGCATACCGGCTTGCATTGGGGGGGAAAGCTGTGCAATACTTAATTCGATGTTGAGCGTAGCTCGCCATGGTCGCGTCTTCCCCAGACGCGTTCACCACACAATGAACTGGTAATTGGGAGAATGCTGATGCTATCGAACGTGCTGTCCTCGCGCCGATGGCCTCGCCATATCCATTGCTAGTCTTCCCGTTTCCCGACTTCGGGTCATTTTATTTCACTGCCCCTAATGGGGAAGAACCATCGGAGATCCCATCCATGTGTGATACAGTAACAGGAAAATCGATTGGAAAACTGCGCGATCTAGTCAAACTCGATGCCAACGGGCTCATTGTGGCGGTAATCCAGCATCATGAGACCGGACAGGTGTTGATGGTGGGATATATGAACCGGGAATCCCTGGATATCACATTGCGCGAGCGAAAGGCCTGTTTCTGGTCCCGGTCGCGGCAGGAGTTGTGGCTCAAGGGCGATACATCAGGCAACTACCTAATGGTCAAAGAGATCCGAACCGACTGCGATGCCGATGCCCTGGTGGTAAAGTGCGACCCCGTCGGACCCACATGCCACACCAAGGAGACCAGTTGCTTTTATCGACTGGCGGATTTCGACGGAAATGTCACGTTGGCCGGCGACGGCGTCGCCACCAAGTAGACCGACGGTCAATCGGGAGGAACGAGCCCATGGTTATTGGAGGAGCATCGAATGATCTATCCCACTCTTGAAGCATTTGGCGCCTTGGCAAAGCCCGGCAATCTGGTACCGGTCTATCGCGAGATCCTGGCCGATCTAGAGACGCCTGTCACGGCGTTTTTGAAGATCGCTAAAGACCAAACCTATGCCTTTTTGCTGGAGAGCGTCGAGCATGCCGACACCATCGGCCGGTATTCGTTTCTCGGTGTCAACCCGTCGGTGGTATTTCAGGCCAAAGGCACTACGGTGACGATAACCCGCGATGGGCATCCGACATCGTTCGA
>PWNM01000501.1 GCA_003557825.1 Candidatus Hydrogenedentota bacterium
CTCGGATCGTATTCTCAACTTGATGAACCGCCGTCATACGATTGCGGAATACCTCGATAAAGTGCGCTATATGCGCCGGATAAATCCGACCATCGAACTCAGCACCGACCTGATCGTGGGGTTCCCGACCGAGACGGAAGCCGATTTTGAGGAAACCTTGCGGGTTCTCGAAGAGGTCCGGTTCAGTCTGGTGTTTTCGTTTAAATACTCACCCCGACCTGGAACGCGCGCAGCACGCATGGACGATGATGTCCCCCGGGTGATCAAAGAAGAGCGGCTCCAGCGCATTATCGAGGTGCAAGAGCGCATCAACCGTGAACTGATGGATGCCCTCGTCGGCTCCGAGCACGACGTTCTAATCGAGGGGGCCCATGCCCGCGAACGGGGCGTCATGAATGGGCGAACCGACGGTTTCCGGCCGGTGGCCGTGGCCGATGACGGGCTCGAAGTCGGCGATGTGCTGACGGTCCGCATTACCGGACACCGCAATCATTGGCTTGTGGGCGAACCGGTGGCTGCTCAGGCAGTTTCGTAACGAAAGAAAGGGATACGATGAAAATCCACGTAGTTCAACCCGGGCAGGAGTTCCATGTAGAAGGCGAACGCTGTCTGGTTGTACCGATGTTTCAGGATATGAATACCGTGCCCACGTCAATCCTGTCGTCTGAAGATGAAGCGCTGATTTCTGGTCTGCGTAAGCGGAGCATCCTAACGGCAAAAGCAGGCGAGACGTATTACATTCGCACGGAAAACCGTGCCTACGAAGGCATCCTTGTTGTCGGTCTAGGCAAACGCGATGACTTCGAGCCGGAAACCTTGCGTCGGGCGGCAGGTTCGGCATGCCGTTCGTTGCAGACCAATCGAGTCACGGCGGTGGTGTTGGATGCAGCCCCATATACCGACCTTCCGATTGAAGCATTCGTTGAAGGCCTGGCGTTGAGCCAATACCAGTTCCAACTCTACAAAAATCCGCCTAAGGATGGGCCGGAACCCACACAGATAGAAAACCTGACCTGTATCATCAGCTCGGAAAGCGCTGTCGATGCCGCCCAAGCCCGATGCGATGCCGCTGCCATCGTTTGCGGCCATGCCAACTGGGCCCGCGATCTGGCCCATCAGCCTGCCAACCATCTTACCCCCGGCAGCCTGGCCCAACGAGCCGGAGAAATGGCCGCGGCTGTGGGGCTCGAATACGAGCATCTCGATGCCGAACGAATGGCCGAACTGGGCATGAACGCCCTCCTCGCCGTGGGCAAAGGCAGTGCGGAGCCGCCGTCGTTTATCATCCTGCGGTACCGCTATGACGTGAAGGCCCCTACACTCGGCCTGGTCGGCAAGGGGATTACTTTCGATACGGGCGGCATTAGCATTAAACCGTCCGATGGCCTGCACGAGATGAAATACGACATGTGCGGCGCAGCGGCTGTTCTGGGGGCCATGGCGGCCATTGCCGAACTCAAGCCCTCTATCAATGTCACAGCCTTTGTACCGGCCGCCGAAAATGTACCGGGCTCCCGTGCACAAAAACCGGGAGACATCGTACGTGCCTATAACGGCAAGACCATCGAAGTGAACAACACCGACGCCGAAGGCCGCCTCATTCTGGCCGATGCGTTGGCTTACATGGTCGATACGGAGAAGCCGGCTCGGATCGTCGATCTCGCCACGTTAACCGGAGCCTGCATTGTGGCGCTGGGGCATCAGGCCGCGGCCCTGCTTTCGACGGACGACGATCTGGCGAATCATATCGAGGAATCGGCCAATCGGACCGCCGAGCGGGTCTGGCGTCTACCCCTGTGGGCCGATTACGACAAGCTCATCGAAGGCACCCATGCCGACCTGTGCAACATTGGCCCGGCGCGCGAGGCCGGGACCATTGTCGGTGGCGTCTTTCTTAAGGCCTTTGTGGGCGACACCCCCTGGGCCCATCTCGATATTGCCGGCGCAGCCTGGGGCGTGAAAAACGTGCCCTATTGGTCCGAAAAATATGCTACCGGCTATGGCGTGCGTCTCATGGTGGATTGGGTTAGACGGGAAGCGGAACGGAATGGGTGAAGCTGCGGTCCATAGGGAGACCCATCCCCGCCGGGCGGCTATCTGCACTCTCGGGTGTCGGTTAAACCAGTCCGAATCGGGTCTCCTTGCCGAACGCCTCCGTGGCGCTGGTTATGCAATCGTCCCTTTTGGCCAGGATGCCGATCTGGGCGTCGTCAATACCTGCACCGTCACCCGCGAGGCCGACGCCAAGTCGCGCAAGCTCATCAAGGGTTTCATCCGACGCAATCCCGATGCCTATACGGCAGTCATCGGCTGTTACTCACAGACCGGTTGCGACGCCCTGGCCGCCATTCCTGGCGTGGACCTCATTGTGGGCAACCAGGAAAAACTCAATTTGCTTCATTATGTCGAGCAGGGACGCAACCCCGAGCCGCTCATCATTCGCGATCGCATTGACCGCGACGATTTTACCATCGAGACCGGCGGCGACACGGCCCTCACGACACGGGCCAATCTCAAAATTCAGGACGGCTGCAACTTCATGTGCAGCTTTTGCATCATTCCCTTTGCCCGGGGCCGGGCGCGAAGCCGCGATCTCGACAACCTCGTCGCCGAAGCCCGACAACTGGCCGCTCGGGGCGTGCAAGAGGTGGTGCTTACGGGCGTCAACATCGGCACTTACACTCACGAAGGTCGGACCGTACTTGACGTGGTGGATGCCCTGAACGCCGTTCCCGGTCTCGCTCGCATTCGCATTAGTTCCATCGAACCAACGACCATTCCCGAGGCACTGTTCGAACGTATGGCCGCGTCCAACCATGCCCTCGTGCCCTATCTGCACATTCCACTTCAGTCCGGATCGGATGCCATCCTGAAGGCCATGAAACGACGCCAC
>PWNM01000091.1 GCA_003557825.1 Candidatus Hydrogenedentota bacterium
CCGGCTTACCACCTGCTGTTGCAGCTCGATCAGGGCCTCGTAGGGAAACTTCCGATAGGCTTTCGACAGGGCCTGCTTGGTGACGCCCAGCGGCACGCCCTTGGGACCCAGCCCTTGGCACAGGGCATCGGCACCATTGCGCAGCGAAGCAATCGGGCCCGAGAGCAGCGACAGGGCCACGCGTTCAAAGGTCAGGGTGCGTTTGCGGGTGAAATCGGCGGGTTGGTAGCGGTGTGCGGCGACGAACTGGGGATCGTTCAGGGTAGATCGAATGGTATTAAGAACCATTCTCATGTAAGAAACCCGGTCCAGCTAACGCTGTCAAGGCTTCTTTCAGGAATTCGTGCATCATTTCTCTCCATCCATGCTGGCTTCATTGGTGGGGAAATTATAACAAAAACAGAGCGCTATCGCCTAAGTTCACGACATTGCCCGAAAGGGTAGTGGGTGGCCCGCACCAGTCGGAATGGCGCTGAAGCGCCCTGAAGCGATGTTCGCCGGGAGCCGGTCCCTCTCTAGCTGTCTCCTCTTGAGAAACAAACTGTGCCCGTCAACGGAAATCAATCACTTGCGGAAAGGACACCCCGCAGCAAACATCGGCCTCGCTCCGCGCACCGTTTCTCTGCGAACGCCTGCCGATCAGGAGCTGTCTTGCTCTGGGCAGCGCGGATCTGACGGCAGTGGAGGCGGCGTGATCAGCTTGACCGACCGGTGGAACAAACGGAGCATGGGCTGGAATGCGGGGACTGGGGAAGGAGACGAGATATGGCCCAGCAGGACAAGAACACAACATCTCCCGATGATCGGCAGAAGCAGAGAGGGAGCGAGAGTTCGAGAAAGGCATCATGGGCGCGGGAAACAGGTTAATGCAGCATCTTCTGGAGGAACTGAAGTCCCAGCGGAAATAGGTCGAACGCAAACCCCGGTGCCGGTGGCTAAAGTCGAACGATGAAAAAAACTGCGAGATATCAGGGAACGTCTGGTGCGTACTCCCTTCGACTTGGCAGCCCTGGCGGAAGAAGGGCGATCCCCTGGTCCGGTACGGGGTCGAGTCCAGGCAGGCTCCAACGAAGATTTTAGACGAAGGCCAAACGGACCCCGTTGGATAGTGATCCAAGCGCAGTAGCGATTCGGTAAAAGGTGAATCGTGTCCGGGGTGCCTGCCTCGACGCTATTCAGGTTGTGTTTGCCGTCTGTGTATGCCGAGCGAGCAGGGATAACGCTTCCTCGTCATTGTTTTTTCGAGCAATATCTACGGCGGTGTTTCCCCAGTAGTTCTTGGTAGATGGATCTGCACCCGCCTCTAATAGCCATCCAGCCAAATCCAAGCGCTTGTTTTGTATCGCGGAATGAAGAGGATAGTGTTCAGAGGAGTCCGGAGAGGAAATACTCGTTGCTATCTGTTCTGGGCTTTTCCCTGTGTAGAGAAGTTGAAGATCCTTGATTGATCCGCCTTTTGAAATTATCGCGTATAGTTTATCTTCTGTTTCCACTGGCTCCGGGCGTTTATTAGAATGCTTTGCTAGCATTGAATACAATAAAACATCGGTAGACAGTAGTGTTTTCACGCTGCCGAGTTGCTCTTGTTTGGGCATGAAGCCATCTCTGAGCAAATCTTTAATATGGAGTTTGTTAATTATAAAAGCAAAGACTATGTCGCTTAACCCGAGCGTCATGACCGCGGGCAAGAGGACAAAAACAAAGAGTTTCCAGTTGCCCCGAAAGAGCATTGGAAAAGGACCAAAGATGAGCGTTGTCCATGAGAAGCCGACTGGAGCTTCTCTTACCTGTCCAGTATTCAGTTTTTGAAGATATATGACCTGGTAAGCCATGCGTAACTCCTGGCAAGAACTTAAAGCTGGACACGAGGGTACATGATGGATGGTTTTCGGTTTTTGTCGGCGATGTGTCAAAGAGTGATGGTGTGCTGTGCCGGGGGGCTGAGAATCTTTTGATTATCGCGCCCAGGAGTGTACTCGTCGAGGCATTATGTGTCGATATAGGACTGGCGGTATGAAGCGGTCTCTGGACTGGTGCGTGGGGTTGAGATGCGTTTCGATTTTAGCGCGGGCGCGGAGGACATGTGTCGCCGCCGTCAAAAACAGAGGCCGATGAATTGGTAATTCGGCTCCAACGCTGAATCACCTGCCGTACCCATCGAGCAGCCGGAATTGGCCCATAGTGAAACGGACAAGCGTCTGTACACAGATGAGGGGTCACCCGTGGCGGGAGGCAGCTAATCATTCAGCAAGTCGGCTAATGGGTGATGGTGTCGGCTGCCGTTCGGTTAATTGGAGTGGGTTCCGGGAACGGCGGTTATTCGGATTGAAGCGACCAATAGACGAAGCTCCAGAGAGACGTCTCATCACCTGGCCTAGGACGTCCCGCAGGGGTCTATTTCTGGAAATTGAGACACAGGTGGTCTACCGTTTGAGACCCGTGTGAGACAATTCCAACGCGACCCCCATGCTGATCGGCTACGCCCGGACCTCGATACTCGACCAGAAAGCCAGCATCGAAGCCCAGGTCCGCGACCTCAAGGCGACCGGGTGCGAAAAGATCCTGCGGGAGCAGGTTTCGTCGGTGGATGTGGCCAAGCGGACCCAGCTCGCTGAAGCGCTGGAGCATATCCGCAAGGGCGATACCCTGGTGGTCACGAAGCTCGACCGTCTGGCCCGGTCCGTCCGGCATCTGTTCGAGATCACCGAGACCCTCGCCGAGAAGGGAGCGGGACTTCGGATTCTCGATCTCGGCATCGATACATCGAAGCCCACCGGCAAGCTCGTGCTCACCGTCCTCGGCGGTATCGCGGAGTTCGAGCGGGAAATCATGCTGGAGCGGCAGCGGGAAGGCATCGCGAAGGCGAAAGCCGCGGGGAAGTACAA
>PWNM01000476.1 GCA_003557825.1 Candidatus Hydrogenedentota bacterium
AGGAAGTCGCTCCGAGCTCATTTTAAAGCCGAAGTGTTCGGCCGGAGAAGCGTATTCCCCCATAATTGCCCGCAAGCGCTCGTCGGACCCCGAGCGTTTCGGCGGGCCTTCGCACTCCTCGTGGTCGCAATGCCACCCGTCCGATTCCTCGAGGCCCCGAAGCTGCCACGCCCTCTCCGGTATTTCCTGCCACACGGGGCGAAGCGACATTATGACGCGGCTTCCCGATGCGGCGAGCTGCTCGATGGCCTCGAGTTCGCTTTTCGACATGTACCCGCCTAAGACAAGCTCATGGACGCCGATAAACAACACAGCCACGTCGGGACCTGCAGGGATCCGCCGTAGCAGGCCGTAGTTGCGCTCGACGGCCACATTGGGCATGCGCCGCAATCCCTCATACAGGGCCTTGGTCCCGCGAGGATCGGACCGTAGCGATGAATAGGCTGGAGTGGCGTCACCGGATCGGCCAATGCGTGCGGTCAGAATGTGTGCGAACCCCAGGACAAAAAGGCAAGTGACGCCCAGGACAAACGTCGTGAAAAGGAACGTGTTTCGCGTCATGAGGCCGACTCCCTCGGCTGGGTCAAGGCCGGAGGTTGTTGCCCTTCGACAGCGTGCAGGCTCCGCTGCATCTGTTCGCGCCGGGCCATGAACGCCCGTAGCAGTTCATCGTCGGCTTCGTGTTGGCCGTACCAAACCCGCTCGAATTGGGACACCATGGATTGAAAGGCGGGCAGCAGTTCGGATCCCCCGTGCCCTCGTCGGTCCAGTTCGCGCAGGTAGTCCCGATTGGATTTGCCCCGGTCCACGGCCACAAGGCCCTGTCGGTGGAGCCAGGCCAAACTCGCGAGGAACAAGGCTCGTAGCGCCAGGCGATGGTCGCCTTTGGCCATTAGGTCATGGGCCATGGCGAGCCAGCCGTCTTCGGGCAAGGCATCGGCGCTAGTCCCTTCGTCTTCGATGTCCGGCATGTCGGGTTCGGCTTGTTCGATAGACTCGGCAGGTCTAAGCTGACGCATGCGCCATGTTCTCCATGCCAGAATGGCTGCGGCCATCAACACCCCTACCATCAACACGTATCCCACCGTTTCGAGCGTCGACCGCGGCATGGGACTGAACCCCCGCCCCGGGTCGGGTTCCCGTTCGAACTGGGAGCGATACCACTCGCGGACGCGGTTATACCATTCCCGAACCGTCTCGACGGCGTTTTCGATGTGTTCTGCAGCCCAACGCAAGGACCGCATGACGGCTCCTTCACCCTCGAACTGCCGCGGTTCAAGGCGAGGCGTACGCCACATGAACTCCCGTTGTTCGAGCACCTGTTCGATGGACGAATCCAGATCCGTCGGGCTGACCCCGGATTCCGTTGCCCAGGCCCCGCCGCCGCACAGCAGGCCCGCGATGAGCATGACCACCGTTATCGCAGTCCGAATTCGGCGCAGTTCCGCCCGCAGATCGTCGCCCGTGCGCGTCGAGGTCGTGTAAAAACTCCGCAGCACATAGACGGCCTTGGCCAGCGGGTCCAGGGAAAGAAACGTGAGACAGCCGGCGGCAAACAGAAACGACGGATCGAACGCCGCTCCCGCGACCCGGGTAATAACCGTTTCAATGCCCAGGAGCATGCGAAGCAATTGGGGGATTAACGCCAGCAGAGCAACGAAATTAATGGCGAGTATTACTCCGAGCGGGTTGAGTAGCACCGTTAATAGAATCATTCCCATCAAAAGCAGCGCAAGCACAATGTTCATGAACACAGGCGCGGCCTCGCCAAAGGTGGGCAGAAATACAAACCACACCGTCAGAGCGGCAATCAATAGTACGGGGCTGAGCAACCATACGCAGATGAGGTTTTGTCTGGGAGCTTTCTGGGCGTGTTCCCAGGCTCTCCTGGCGAGGGCTCGGTAATTGCTCTCCTCCCCGTCGTCCAGTACAGTCAAATGCTGGAAGTAGGCATAGAGCCAGCCAAAGGGCAACACCAACAACAACGAGAGGGGCAATACTACCAATCCAATGGGCTGTAAAATAAGCTGATTGATGGCCATGCGCAGGATTTGGCGACCGCTCCAAACGGGAGGCGGCAGGTCGCGCAAGTGGGCATCAAGCGCCCGGGCATAAATCGTGTGCCAGCATTTCATCCATAGAAACAACCCCCCCAGCGCCAACGCCAGCGGGCCGATGCGAGCGTAGGCATCGGCGTGCATGGTTATGTCGGCCCAAAAATAAAATACACCGAGGACAAAGGGCAGGCTGCCCGCGTAATAGTACGCCAGTATCCGAAGGGGCGCGTTTCGCACCAATGCCACCGCTTCCTCCATCACGAGAAACGCCCGGCGGTCCTCTGGAGCCCTCCGCGCTTTCATTGATCCTCCGGATGGGACTGGAAAAGTACATGCTCATTGGGAGTCTGATGGAAGGTGTCGGGCAGCATAAACAAAAGGCGTCCGATGAAGATGAAGACCAACCACAGGAACAGAAGCGATCCCACGGCCAGCAACGGGCGTAGTATCAGATGCCGCAGCGAACGAGTCGGTCGCGCCTCGTCAGTCATAGTTTTCAGACAGGCGGCGCAGGTAATCCGGCCTCCGTGCTCGGTGACGCACTCACGGCAATAGTAGCGTCCGCACGACAAGCACTGAGCCGCCGCTTCCCGGTGGCCGTGGTTGAAGCATCGCAGACCCGATAGGGCGCTCATGATGCCTCCTCGTCGATGGATTCAGCCGGACGCAATGGCTGGGTCGGAGTCCGCAGGGTGAAGATGACGATGAGGCCGGCTATTCCCAGCGCCAGCGGGATGACTACCAGGGGGATTCGCAGGAATAGCGGCATTAGATCCGCTCGGGGTAGCAAGTTGGCCATGGTCGCCGTATCGG
>PWNM01000431.1 GCA_003557825.1 Candidatus Hydrogenedentota bacterium
GAAGAAGTCGCCTATGATGTAATTCCCCTCGATAATGCCGATGTATCTATCGGCTTGGGACGGCGAGGCATCCTACCCAATCCCCTATCCTTACAGGATTTTGCAGAGGCCGTCTGTACCGCTTTGGAAGCATCCCATGTCCGTGTTGTAGGAAATCTGTCGGACCGCGTTAAGCAGGTGGCTGTCTTAGGAGGCAGCGGTGGTGGGGAAATAAACTCCATACCAAGGGATATTGACGTATTTGTGACGGGAGATATACGATACCATGATGCCCTCGATGCTGCCGAAAAAGGACTGGCAGTAATCGACGCCGGTCATGGGGCAACCGAAAAGTGGATTGTACCCGCATTGGCAAAGCGTCTGAGGAAGCATCTGCCCGGTTTACGGGTTTCCACCTATAACGAGCCCGAGTTATTTAAGCTCATAGACGATAAGTAGCAACAAGGGGGGGCTTGTCCAGTATAATTCTTTTCCGCGACGCGCACAGGGCTCGTCGCGTTAGACCCGTATTAGGTAATGGAGCACTATGACTCATCCACTCAAGATCCTGATAGTGGCGGCAGAAGCAACGCCATTTATCAAGACGGGCGGTTTGGCCGATGTGGCCCAAGCGCTGCCGGGAGCATTGCATCGCCAAGGACACGATGTGCGGCTCGCTTTGCCCTGTTATGGTTCCATTCCAGCGTCATTAAAAGGGACTCAACGGGGTACATTGTTTGTGAATCTTGACGGGACTACCCAGTACGGCGCATGGCGGGAGACACGACTGCCGGACGTAGATGTCCCGGTGTACCTTATCGAGAACGACCATTATTTTTGGCGAGACCATCCGTATAGCGTTAATGGCTATGAGTATGTGGACAACCTGGATCGGTTCTGTTTTTTTTCACGTGGCGTTCTTGATGCCGTCGCACAGACCGGATGGCGTCCGGATGTAGTTCACGGAAACGATTGGCATACGGCTCCGCTTATTACCTATCTCAATACCCATCTGGCAAACCACACGTTTTGGCGAGGCATGCCCACTGTCTATACGATTCATAATTTAGGATACCAAGGCTGCTATCCCAAAAATCTACTGCCCCGCACAGGCCTTGGATGGGATCTCTTTCATCCGGATTGCCTCGAATTCTATGGGGAGCTCAATCTCATGAAAGGCGCGATTGCCTTTGCCACCAAGATTAATACCGTCAGCCGCACCTACGCCCGCGAAATCCAGACACCAGCCTACGGTCTTGGATTGGACGGGTTTCTTCGAACACGCAAAAAGGATCTGACCGGTATTAAAAACGGCATTGATTATTCACTATGGAATCCCCAGACCGATCCCCATATTACTGCCAATTACTCGCCAGACAAACTGGCCGGCAAACAACGGTGCAAGCGCGCAGTACAGGATCTCGCGGATCTTCCCCATCGAAAGGATGTGCCGCTCTTTGCGATTGTAACGCGCCTGGTATGGGAAAAGGGAATTGACCTAATCGTCGAGGCGATGGATAGCTTCCTGAGAAAAGGCGCACAGTTGGTTGCCCTTGGCTCGGGAGATCCGCATCTGGAAGTAGCCCTCGAGACGGCTGGAGCGCGGTGGCCCGATCAGGTCTCGGTCATCCTAGGCTATGATGAGCCATTGGCTCACAGCATTTATGCTGGAGCGGATTTCTTTATTATGCCTTCGCGTAGCGAACCATGTGGGTTGACCCAGATGTACAGCCTAGCTTACGGCGCAATTCCCATCGTGCGGCGTACCGGCGGCTTGGCCGATACAGTGACCGATCTGACGCCCGCCAATCTCGCCAAAGGATTGGCGACGGGGTTGGTGTTTCGGCCCGCTACCGCGGAAGCCTTGACGCGCGCCACCCATCGCGCACTCCGGCTGT
Organism: Candidatus Hydrogenedentota bacterium; assembly: GCA_003557825.1. Lineage (GTDB taxonomy): Bacteria > Hydrogenedentota > Hydrogenedentia > Hydrogenedentales > SLHB01 > PWNM01. The sequence continues at coordinate 1,878 of PWNM01000431.1, forward strand.
ATGAGGATCTGAAGACACTAACGGCCATGCGACGTGCCGGTATGCGTGAAGACCTATCATGGGAACGCGCATCGGCGGAGTATGTGGCGTTATACAACGACGCAATCGATGCAACAAAAAAACGCTATGCTGCTACGGTGGACCCTGCTAAATGGTAACGATTCAAACACATTCGAGCGAGGAGACCGAGGCCCTCGGCCGGGCTTTGGCCACATTTTTACCAGAAGAAATCGTAGTCGCGTTGATCGGCGACCTGGCCACAGGCAAAACATGTCTCGTTAGAGGCATGGCGGCTCACTTCGCTGGAGACGATGTGATTCACAGCCCGACGTTTACACTGGTGAACGAATATGGGCCCGGACCATGTATGTACCATATGGACCTGTATCGGCTGGACTCGGTGGCCGAAGTGGCCGATTTGGGCTATGAAGAGCTCTTTGAGCCTCGACAGGCGATTACCGTGGTCGAATGGGCCGAACGTGCCCTGCCGCTGCTTCCCGAAAAGCGCCTCGAGATCCATCTTGAACATGGTGGCGGGGACATACGGAAGATACGGATTGAGAACCATGGCGCACTGCCGGATAAGTGGCATAATTCTTTTCCGGTTCCAAAACCATCAGTGGTGAGCTAATTAAATCCAGATGCCAATGGAATTATTCATTGGTTCTGATTCGGATCGTCTCTCTTGAGGAGCACTTCGGCTTCTTTTGGGTCGACAAGAGGAGGTTCTTTGCGAAAAAGACGCCATATGCGGTGAATTATCCACGAAACGGCATAAAGCAGCAGCAACAACAGCAACACACGGAAAAGACTATGCAAGGCTGGATTTAGGGTGAAGCCGCCCGTCTCAAGCGCTCGATCGATGGGAACACCCAATAGCTCCCATGCCAGAAGCACCAACGCGATCGCGTTTATAACCCACCGTTCTAGGGTGTCCATTTCTAAAACCTGACTGTATGGCCTCTAGTTCGCCTTTTGGATGGACTGTTCAACTGAGCTAAACAAGCTTCCTTCTAATCACGTTTCTGTTTCTATGCTAATACATGAACGGCTTCAAAAACCGAGGGATCTTGTTGCCCCATCGCCACGGGAGCCTCAGTTCTACGCGTTGTTCGCCGCTCGAAGATGCTCCGCCATCCGTTTTCACGAGCATAGGCCATAAGCAACGCGAAATAGGTTTCATTAACTGGAGGGAAAGGATAAGCTCCGTCTAATGCACGGTCGGTATTGGTACGGTCGAAAACGGGTTCGCCATGCATATAGGGTCGGTAATTGGCGAATCGGCCTTCAAATAGGGCTTCGAGAGAAGTTGCATCCCCGTCAAGCGAATCAACCAGATCCATCTGGACTCGATTATCCGCAAGCAAAGCGTTGACCCAGACCTGCATTTCGCCATGGCGCATTGGATTCGGATTGGTCAAGTGATAGACCTCTCCCGATGCGCCTTCCCGTTCGATAATATGCCACATTGCCCCAACGGCCCAATCCACAGGGATGAGATTCTTGGTTCCCTCGGGGGTTCCGACCATTCGCAGAATGGTATGCTCCCTTTGCCGCCGTGACATCAAGAGGTCGATAACCCGCAGCAGATTATAGAAGTTCATAAACTGCAAAATACGGCCGTCTTTACTGGAACCCACGATAATGCTCGGACGAAATATGCTCCCTTTTACAATACCCGTATCAAAGGCATTTTGGATGAGCATTTCCGCTTCACATTTGCTCTTCTCGTATGTATTGCTGAATTCCTGACCGACACTCAGCTCGGTCTCGTAGACCCGTCCCGGGCGTTTTCCCGCAAGATACGCCGTGCTGACATGATGTAAGGCGATATCGGTATGGGAGACGAAGTCAAGTACATTACGCACACCGCCCACATTCGTGGACCAACATTGTGCATCCTGATCGGGACTGAAACTCGTGCATGCGGCACAATGAATTAACATACCAACAGAGCGACGCAATTGGGAATACACCGGATCGGATAGACCAAAACAGGTCTTTCCTGCGTTGCCAAGCAAAATACGAACATTGTCGACATCATCCGAACGCCCAACATGGTCTAGTACCGTGGCGATGCGTTCTCGAGCCTGTTTGTGGTCGCGATCCCGCATTAGGACCACCGGACGATACCCGCGTGCGAGCGCCTCGCCCATTACCCAACTTCCCATAATACCAGTAGCGCCCGTCAATAAAACGTCGCGGTTTTTCATCAAGGTCCTTTCGCGTGAAAACACTTTTACCGTTCCCCCCACGCGGTGAGTTAGGAATAGTTACGTCGCTTGCAGGATACAGCTTAGGGGGTTGAATAGTCTTTTTGTACGATACAAACCCAAGCATGCAATGTTACAGAGGGTAAATTATGTCAAACGGCCCTACCAAAGTCAAATAAATCGCCGCATCTCAGGCCCTATCGGGGCGTCCATCTCCCGACCGTGAACCCAGAAAACGTCATTCCTGAAGGGTCTTGTGTGACCCTATAGGGTCATATATGTCTTTCGCCTCAGGAATGGCCAAGACATCCGTAGAACACGAGGGTATCATAGCAAAACGTTATTTGGCCCTCTTCTTTGTATTCATCAAATAAAATGCGCAGCTCGGAGAAGAGCGCATCATGTACTGGGCCTTCCCAAGGCACATACGATGATGACAGTAGCCGCCCTCGTAATGCTTCCCAGTCTAGTTTTTCTTCATGGGGAAAGACCCCCATACGGTACCCATTTGGACGGAAAAATTTTTCGAGGGTCGGTCCATGATGGTAACGATTCCGGATTGAACGGTATTGATGGCAATGGCGTTCGACCAGGGCATCATAGGCAGGAGAAAAACCGGCTTCATAGGGCTGCCTATCGTTGCGTATGATTGCTACACGATAAGGAGGACGCAAGACGCGTTGAAACTCTTTCCGCGCCTCGTCGGGCTCGAACCAATGAAATGCTTGTCCCGCCACGACCATATCAAAACTCGCATCTTGCAGTCCGGTGGATTCGGCGCTGGCAGCAATGCTTACAAAACGAGGGTTATGGGCGAAATGTTTTTCAGCATATGCCCGCATAGCATCATTTGGTTCAATTCCCCAGACGGTATACCCGGCATCTAGTAATAACTGACTCAGCTTGCCGGTACCCGAACCCACATCGGCCAGGACAGCTCCGGGCCTCAGGAATTCGACTTCCTCTAGAAATTGGACCAACTCGGCAGGATACCCCGGCCTATACCGTGCATACACGTCAGCTCGACTGGTAAACCGTTGTACCGAATCCATCGAGTCGTTCATCCGCCCTCCGGACGCTCCCAAAATCCTGGAACAGCGTAGTTGCATTCGGGACACTGTCCATGCCACAGACGATTATCAAGTATGCGATGGCCCATCCGTCTCACCAGCACAGCGCCGCAACCGGGGCATGTCGTGTTTTCGTACTCGCCGACGCCGGCAAGATTTCCTGCATATACGAACTGCAAACCCGCCTCTTTTCCGGCTGCACAGGCACGCTCAAGGTCCGAGGCTGTCGTCCGCCGCGTATTGGGCATGTGATAATCAGGATGAAAAGCAGTAACATGCCAGGGAATCTCGGGAGATACTTCGGCGATAAACTGCGCAATTGACCGGAGTTCCTCATCACTGTCGTTGAAATCCGGGACAACAAGGGTGACAAGCTCTACCCAGAAACCCATCTCAACCAAAGACCTGATTGTAGTTAGTACATTATCCAAGGGACAACCGAGTTGACGATAGTGGGCGTCGTCGAAGCATTTCAGATCCACTTTGTACAAATCAACATAGGGCCGAATGAACTCGAGCACTTCAGGAGTTGCATTTCCATTGCTCACAAAACCGCAAGTAAGCCCTTCCTTTTTGGCCCGCTTGAAAACCTCCACCGACCAATCCGCCGTGATAAGCGGTTCATTGTAGGTACTCACCATAACCGGAGCTGCTTGTGTAAGCCCCGCTTGCACCAGCTCATCGGCGGTCACAGAGTGCGGGGTAACGCCAGCCGTGTCGTCTTTCAATGCCTGCGACGAAATCCAATTCTGGCAGAAATCGCAATGCAAATTACATCCCAACATTCCAAATGACAGGGCATCCCGCCCCGGCAGCACATGGTAGAAAGGCTTCTTCTCGATGGGATCCACTTGCAGGCCAGCCACGTAGTTGGCCGGTACCTGCAGCTTACCATCCCGATTTATACGCATCCGGCAGATGCCTGTTTCGCCGTCGGAGATATGGCATCGATTGGCGCAGGCCAGGCATTGCACAACGCCTTCGCCTTCATCCACTACGAGTTCGGGAGCCGCCTCCATTGTATTTTTTGCAAGTAATTCGCCTAATGTTATTCCTCTCGGCATGACCGGTTCCTCCGTCAATCGGGTTTCAACCGCCCAGTGCATAGAGTAGCTAACACGTTACCGACTTAACGGCATCTGCCCGACCAACGACTTGGCTTCAAAACTTCGCACTAGTCCAAACCGAGTCAACCGGGTAATTCACGGGCCCTTGGGCACTCAAGAACGGTCTAACCGATGTTATGCTTCGTCAAAAATGATCCAGAACATAAAGATGAACCATTGCTCAGGCCATTGTAACACGAGCAGTTCGGGAGAAACGAAGCGCTATGCGGTTAGATGAATGTATATACCATCCTCTTCAATCGATAGCCGATAGCGTGTGATACCGTCATTCCCGTCGTTACTTTCCAATGGAAACGTCCAACCATGCCAGGGACAAGTAACCTCATAGTCATCTACCCAGCCTTCCGACAACGGTCCGCCGGCATGAGGACAGGTATCCGATAGGGCATGGTATTTCCCCCCCACATTAAAAATGGCGACACGATCAATGTCCACATCAACACATTTTCCGTCACCATCTTCGATTTCGTCTAACTCTGCTACTTTGAGTCTACGTACCATGGTATTCGTACTCCCATTTCTTTCTAAGCCCTGTTTTGAAAAGTCTACAGCCCGTATAAACCCCAGGCAGATTGAAAACATGCCCTAAACAGGCGCTAAACAAGTTAACCTAAGGAAACAAAATAGGCGTCTGTGGTGTTGCAGAGCAGTGAAAGGGGTTGCAAACCCTTGGTTGAAGTCGAACCTAACGGTAAGGAGAGTTTGTACCATGGCATTTGAACTACCGACATTACCCTATGCATATGATGCGCTTGAGCCGCATATTGATGCACGGACGATGGAGATCCATCACACCAAGCATCATCAAACCTATGTTACCAACGTGAACAAAGCGCTCGAGGGGTCGCCTTTGGCCTCGAAAAGCGTCGAGGAACTACTCAGAGATATCAAAAGTGTCCCCGAGGATATCCGCCAAGCTGTGATCAACAATGGAGGGGGCCACGCCAACCACTCGCTGTTCTGGCAGATCATGGGCCCCGGTAAAGGAGGCGAACCATCCGGCGACCTCTCGAAAGCAATTGGCTCAGCATTTGGCGGCTTCGATTCCTTCAAGGAAACCTTCGCCAAGGCCGCAACCACCCGATTCGGCAGCGGCTGGGCTTGGTTGGTTAAGGACGGTCAAGGAAACCTTAACGTCTACAGTACGGCCAATCAGGACTCGCCCCTCATGGAAGGTCATGTACCCATTTTGGGGATTGACGTTTGGGAACACGCTTACTATCTTAACTACCAAAACAGGCGTCCCGACTACATCAACGCGTGGTGGAACGTTGTGAACTGGGATAAAGTAGCCGAACTATACGCATCAAAATAGCGCGGAAAACATGAAACACCGGGGCCCTATCTGTGGAGAGGGTACCCGGTGTTTTGTTAACAACGCTTGTCGCATTCACCCGATCAGCAGGGGTGGAGAAACGGGATATAGGCTTTGGGTTTGGAGCTGATTGTCCAAGCTTGAAAAGCCTCCCGAGCTGTTTCAGCAAGCTGAAGAAACTCCACCCCGCACGCAGGGGGCATGCCCTGTGCTCCGTTCCGACGAACCCATCGGACCACGCCGTATCCCGTAATACTTTTCAAAGGCCCATCGCTCATTGAGATACTAAACTCGATGTATTGATTGGGTCTAGGGCAGAACCGTTTCAACGCACAATGAGCCCCGCCACGTCCCATTCCGAAAATCCCCTGGTCCAGTGCCGAGTTAAAATCATCCACATGCAGTTCGAGCCGATGATGGGGTATTTCCTGGCAGATTCCACCAAATCGTTCTGTTGGGGGCGCGATCAACCGACGAACAGCGTCAACCATCCCTGCCAGCAGGAATGGCTTGGCAAACACGGCTTCGGCTCCCCGGTGATAGGCGATCTCGGGGGAAATATCACTATATGCTGACATGAGCATCACGGCGGGACGGTGGACATCAAGTGATTTGATGGCGTCCAGCAATTCCAGGCCATCGAGACCGGGCATACGGACATCGGAAACCACCGCATCGACGGGGCGGGCCTCAAGCAGTTTGATGGCCTCTTCGCCATCGGCTGATTCACATGTGACAAATCCTTTACGCCCGAATTCAAGGGCAAGCATCTCGCGCATATCCGGCTCGTCATCAACAAGCAGAACAACGTTCCGGTCATGGTCATCCATCACGGCCTTCCCTCCCTGTGCGGCCTTTACATATTTTAACGGCAAAGCGATTTTAACACACTTAAACAGATTTATGAAGTGCGAGAAAGATCCAGCAAATCGGAGACAATGGACCGCCAAGTTGTGGAGAACCCCACTCATGGGCTGAAAGCGGTCAGTCCGGTCGTGAGAACGTCATGCGACTCCCCTCTCCCAGGATCCAGTCGAGAGGCGGCGTGATGGCAGACATACCCGGCGTCGGCGGGCGATCTCCCATCTTTTCCATCCGCTCCACGATGAGCGAACAGGTGTACTCCTCGACTTGGGCTTGTCCTGTAATAACAAAAGGACCGTGGGTCGTCAGTAAATGGCCCCAACGCTGATAGGCCGCTGGGAAAAGAATTGCTTCGAACACGCCGGCGGGATCCTCGAGCGTAAGGAACATCATGGCTCCCCGTCCCGGCAGTCCGACGCGGCGTTCGGCAATGAGCCACCCTGCCATGGTAACGGTCTTCCCGACATAACGCGGTAAAGCAGGGCTGAGCACAAGCGCGGCATCGCTCAGTAGCGGCAAGGAATACATGAAAGGATGCTCGGTCACAAGAAAGCCCAAAGCCTCCCACTCGGCGCGAACGCGGCGGGAGCGCGAATACTCAGGCCGGGCTGGAATCAAATCCTGCGGTCTCCCCTCCCGAAATAACAGCGGCTGCTCGGCCGATTCCCGGGGAGCATCGCCCACGTGGAGCAACCGCAACTCCCATAACAAACTTGGTCTAGACAGGCCGAACCCATCACAAGCTCCGGAAGCAACGAGCGCAAGTCCGTCAGACCGGGTCATTCCCGTGCGATGATAGAGATCGGTCAGACTGATGAATGGACCCTGCTCCCGTTGTCGCAGCATTGCCCGAATCGCTGTATGAGTCAGGTGTCGGATCTCGAGGAACCCCATACGGATGGCTTCGCCTTCCAGGGTGTATTCGTACCGGCTATGATTGACATCGGGCGGACGTACCGAAACTCCCAACCGCCGCGCTTCCTCAACATAGACCGCGGTGTGATAAAATCCCCCTCGATTCGATATGACCGCTGCGAGAAACTCGGCAGGGAAATGGGCTTTCAGATAGGCGCATTGATATGCCATCTCACCGTAAGTGCAAGCATGGGCCTTGCAAAAGGAGTACTTGGCGAAGTTGGCGATCTGTTCCCAAATGCTCTCGGCCACAGCCGGTTCCACTCCATTGGCAACTGCCTTCTCGACGAATTGTTTCATGTGCGCGGCCATTTCCGCGCGCGATCGTTTCTTGGTCATGGCCCGGCGCAGCCCGTCCGCCTCGGCCAACGACATCCCCGCCACGGCATGGGCCACCTTGAGAATATCCTCCTGATAAAGCATCACGCCGTGGGTATCATCAAGAACCGCATCAAAAGCTGGATGGACGCTCTCCGCAATCTCCCGGCCCAAATGGCGATCGATAAAACGCTTCTTCATACCGCTTCCCGATGGTCCCGGCCGCACTAGAGACAACGTCTTGATGAGCATGTCTACCGAATCGGCGCGGGTGTTTCGAAGCAGGGAACGCATGGCAGGCGACTCGATCTGAAAACAGCCGATGGTCTGGCCGGTCCGCGTAAGGGCAGCGGTGAGTGCGTCGGAATCGGGAAGCCGCTCGATGTCCATCTCGATGCCCCGATTGGCTTTGACCGCCTGAACCGTCTCGGCGATGACCGTCAATGACCGATGCCCGAGAAGGTCCATCTTGACCAGTCCCAGTTCCTCGATGTCATCCTTGTCGAACTGGGTGATCACGATTCCTTTCGTCGCCCGTTGCAACGGCACAAACTGAGTGATGCCTTCGGGAGCAATGACCAAGCCGCCGGCATGAACCGAAAGGTGCCGAGGAAAGCCGTCGATAAACTCGGCGATCTCCAGTATGGAGCAGAGCGGTTCCTGATCGATAGGGATATCGCGGCACTCGGGGAGATGACGAACCAAACTCCGAATGTCCCCTGCATGATAAGGGGGAATCCGTCGGGTGATACGGGTGATGGCTCGTTCCGGAAGCCCGAATGCTTTGGCGACCTCTCGCACGGCCCCACGCGCTCGAAATCGGTTAAACGTGCAGACCATGGCCACCCGATCCGCACCATAACGGTTGTAAACATAATCGACCACCTCGTCGCGCCGTTTCCAGCAGATATCGAGATCAATGTCAGGGCAATCGCTGCGTGACAGGTTCAGAAAACGTTCGAAATACAGATTGTACCGTAGCGGATCGGCCCGGGTGATGCCGAGCGCATAGGCCACGAGACTATTCGCGGCGGAACCGCGCCCTACAATTGGGATGCCTCGTGCCAGGGCATACTGTACGATATCGGCGACGATCAGAAAATAGGGCGCAAAACCCAACTCATAGATGATATCAAGTTCATATTGAAGCCGCCGAGCGACCTCGGGCGTCATGGGACGATAACGCCGGCGCACTCCATCGAAGGCAATTCGCCAGAGCTGGGAAAAGGAGCTCTCCCCTTCCCCCACTTCACATGCAGGAAACTGCGGCGTTCCCAGTTCGAGTTCCAGTTCACATGTCTCGGCTACTCTATCGGTATTGGCAAGGATCTCGGGCCATTCGCCGTACAAGGCTTCCATGTCTTGTGATGAAAGAAACCGCCAATCCGAAGAACGTGCATAGGTAGCGTCGCCGCAGCGGCCGTCTTCCTCTGCAAGGTGTATCAGGGATGTGTTGGCATGCACCGCCCGCAAGATCCGATGGATATGCGCTTGGCGCTCCTCCAGAAAATAGACAGGGTGTACTGCAACGGCGATAAGTCCCTGTTGCTGGGCATAGGCCAGTACCCGAACAGCCTGTTCACGAGACGCCGCGTCTCCGGTATGAGTCACCGCCGCCAACGGATATGCCCCCCGCGCCTGGAGACGATCCAACA
>PWNM01000555.1 GCA_003557825.1 Candidatus Hydrogenedentota bacterium
AATCTCGGTCATTGGTATCCTCAGTTTCATCCGAAGTCGGCCTATCCGAACCAGCGGACTCATCATCTCGGGGCGTTCTTGGAACAAGCGTACGGACCTCGCGTTGGGCATTGGGCGGGCTGCCCGGCTCGAAAAACGCGATGGCGGCATAGCTGGTAGAGTTGGTCGGATCTCCCGACATTCTACCGGAGGTATCGTACGATAGCATCACTCCCGAGGCCCGCGGGGGTAACAGGTGCATTAACAGCGCGATGGCCGCATGTCCTGCGACCGCATTGCCCTGCTCCTCCACGACCCGATGAAACCCGCCAATATCCCGGTTTAGGATACGCTCGAAAATTCTTGTGTCATCCTGATTGATCCCCTGCAAGACGTTGCTACGGTACCGGATATTCCCATGCCGAGGGCCATGGCGCGTGAAATTGGTGCTCACCACGATGAGCGTCCGATCATCGATAATGCGGCTCATGACATTCGCAACCGATGCGACTGCGTCTTCGTCGATCCTTCCCCGATGGTCGACTAAGTCGCCCACAACAACAGGAATGAGCCTGAACTCCCCCAGTTGCGCTTGCAGGAACGGCAGTTGCACCTCGATTCCATGTTCGACTTCGTGGATTGGAACACGCTGCTGTTGAGCGGAGCTGCGCACGTTATATCGAACCGACCGCATATTGATTAGGGACGACCGATTAAGCCGTTCCATGGCCTCCATATCGGTTAGGATATCGCCTAGCGGGGTCCGATAGAACTGTACCGAAGGCATCGAGCAACCTTGAAACCGGGAACTATGAGCCGGGCTTAGCACAATGACCCGGTCATATTGTCCCGACTTAAGCAGTTTGAACGCATGTCCTGCGACTTTTCCAGAACGCTCATAGGCGTCATTCGGCGTAATTATCGCGATCAAACGGGCGTTTCGTTCGGCCGTATCCGCCTCATTGATGTATCGAGCAATATCCTGATAGAGCTGCGCCGGATCGGCCGGATACCAATTCCCCGGACCCACGGGCATGCGGCCTCGTACTTGAGCAAACGCCGTTTCTCCCATGAAAAGCCCCAATAGGCAGATGGCGGTCGAAAGAACAAGGAGTGTTAGCACAGCTTCCATGCATGGGCCATGCGCCCAATACCCTAATTTCCGTTTACCTTGCTCTTGCATCATGGTCACCTTCATCGTCGTCCATGGGGTGTGCAAATCGATTTAACACGTCACGATACCATAAAACAGCGTCCAACGCATGGTTAACCTGAGGTGCATCCTCCGAATCTTATTGCGTCACTCTAAGCATTCAGCGGACATTAATAACGCCGGCATCCGTTTGATTGGGTGAGATGGATGCCGGCGTGGATTGCTGTTGGTCCGTACCGCGCCCGTTAATCCGGAAGCGCAACGGGATCTCCGTGAAGCGGTGGAAGCGGATGGGGTCGTACCATTGCTCCGCCTTGTTCATAGGATTCCATTACGGCCCAGGTATACTCGAGCGCCGCCAATGCATCGCGCCCATTTGCGCGCAGATCCTCGAAGGGAACATTATTGCTCACATCCTCAAGGAAGGCGTGGATCCGACGCGGAAAGGTCTGGCCGAAATCGGTGATGCCGGTGTTGGTTTCCTCTGGTCCTGCGTCAGGGCCGCCGGTTGGATTTTCCGCGTTTCCGGCAGCGGCAGGTGTCGGCCCAGGCCAATACGTGACCTTCTCGATGCAGTTTTCGATACAGAAGGTTCCCTTGGTTCCTGCCACTTCCAGGCTCCACCATCCGCCAAGTCCGTAGGTAGCATCACCCCGCTGGCTCAGCAAGTATCCCACTGCGCCATTGGCAAATCGGACGTTGCAGCTTACCGTGGACAACATTACGTCGCTAGCGCTCCGGCGGAATCCGGGCCGATCAAGAAATGCCTGGATATGGGTGATATCACCGCAGAAATACCGCATGCAACTAAACGGATGGGAGAGGAATGCCTTCAAATGGCCATAGGGAAATCCCCAGAACCGGCTGGACTTGTTTGGGGCATAGGCGCCTTCACCAGCAGAAAAACCCATCTTGTGCAGGCAATAGACCAACTGACCGATTTTGCCCTCGTCCATATATTCACGCGCCTTTTCTGCCGGCGGGGTAAAATAATGGTTCAGGTTACATCCCAGATGGACTTTTTTTTCGTGGGCCTTGGCCACCATTTCACGGGCCTGGTTCACGTCGCTCGACAGCGGCTTCTCGACAAGGGTATGTTTCCCTGCTTCCATGGCCTGCATGGCGGGTTCGTAATGCCAGCTTCCGTTTTCATACCCGCCTGTGGCAACATCAACAATATCCAAGTCCGGATTGTCATCGATCATATCGCCCAGCGCATAGTACGCTTTTACTTTGTGCTTTTCGGCCAGCTTATCCGCCCTTTCCTTAACCACATCACATACGCCGACCAATTCCGCAAGCTCATCGTTCATATGCGCATCGGTATGCTGTTCCCCAATGCCGCGTGCTCCCACAACACCGACTTTCAATGCCATTCGAGTTCTCCTGTCCCACTATGGCGATGCAATCCATCGCAGAGTGACTTGAGTTGGATCGTTTGGATCACGGCCCTCCGCGTCCAGTTATTGTGCGCAGTATAACAGGCCACCCCGTTCCTGCATCAATGTACGGCCCGCGTTTGCTGCTGAATCTTGCATATCGGCCCACGGGCTTGCTTGATTGAGTTTGCGGACAGGACTATTCGACCCGCTGGAGGGCCATCCCACCATAATATATTCCATCGTTTCGGACCTCGGCCGTGTACGAGTGCCCCGCAGCTTCGATGGTCAATTGCGGACCGGCCAGCGACCATGTGCCTTCTTCGGTATCATTCACGATCAACTGACCGTCGG
>PWNM01000453.1 GCA_003557825.1 Candidatus Hydrogenedentota bacterium
ATGGTATTGCGTGACCCAAAGCCCCTCGATTTCCCTAATCTCGCCCTCTTCGATCATGGTCTGAATGGCCTCAAGCTGATTTTCAAACCCACAGTCGATGACATAGGCAGTCTTGTCCTGGGAAATCAGCATCCATGTATTGCCGATCTGGCGCAGGCATGATGGCGGCGGTTCGTTCTCTGCGATCTCCATTTGGTCCGATCGGTCCGCGAACTCCTCGAGCGTGGCGGGCATGTAATACCGCAGGCTCGATATGGAGGCGAATTTCGCATGGCAGTCCTCGAGCCCTTGAACCAAGGCATCAACCGCACCGGATGGATCGGCCATAATATTGCCGTGAGACGGAACCAACCGGGTCGGTTGGAGCGCTCTGATCCTCTGAAGGCTCTCGACCAACGCCGGCCGGGCTCCAAGGTATCCGTGATAGCCCATGATATCCAACTCGCCGCATGTATAACCGGCCTGAAGACTGTGCAAATCCCATATCCGGCCGTGATCGTAGATCAAATCGCCCGAGAACACCGTTGTTTCCCCGTCCACTTCCACGAGGTAGCTCAGAGAGCCTTCCGTATGGCCGGGCGTCGCGATGGCGGTGATGGTTGCCGGCCCCCATTCGAAAGTCTCGCCGTCTTCAAATACACGATGGACAGTCACGGGTTCGGTCAGCATGAGGCGATGGGGGCGGAAGTAGTAAAGATGCCAACGTTGATCGGGATCGCTCCAATAGTCGCCAACCCGATCGAAATACGCCTGCTCCGCTTTCGGAACGCCCAATCGGGCCCCCTGATCCACGAAACGAGCCGCCCCGCAGGCCTGATCCCGATGATGATGGGTAAACAAGACATCGTCAACCGCTGCAATGCCCAATTCGGACAGCGCGTCGGCGACTTGTCCATCGCCGCAATCGATCAACAGTGCCCGGTCGCCATCGTGTACGATGCCCACCTGAATGGGGCCACGGTATACAGACAGATGCTCACTCAGCCGGATCATGGACGTTGCCGCTCCTGTTTTTTGGGCACTCGAAATCATGTTGCAGGCAGCTACGCCAAGAGCCCCAGCCCCAAGGCTACCCAAGAAACGCCTGCGAGAGAGTTCATTTTTACCCATCATGTATGCCTCATTCCATGGACTACTCGTGTTAGGTCTTGTACGCTTCATGCGAAACGCTGTGCATGGGTCGGTTTGTTTACGAATACTGCTTATCTTAGCACAGCCGAGGCCAAATAGCTGGCCTTGGTATGGCAAAGCATAACCAACCCTCATATAGGGTCAGTATGCGCCATGCTTCTGCTATACTGCGACAAGTACGAACGCATTAACGTGGGACATGACAGGGATTATCATAAACCCAAACTATGCCGGAACTCATCCATCTAATTTATTGCAGCGCCGCCAGTAAACCCTTCAGCCGAGAGGATCTCGCCGAACTGTTGACCAAAGCCCGCCGCAACAACGAGCAATGCGGCGTCACCGGTATGTTGTTGTATACCGAGGGGAGTTTCTTTCAGATTCTAGAGGGGGAACCGGAAACCGTGGACGCTCTGTTCGAAACCATCGCAGAAGATGAACGTCATACGGATCTCACCCGGATCATTCGCGAACCCATCGTGGACCGTTCCTTTGGTGATTGGACCATGGGCTACGCCGATATCACCTCCGAGGAGCTGGATTCCATTGTCGGCGCGAATGACTTTTTTACGAGCGGGGAATCCTTTGTCCGAATTGGATCGGGACGGGCAAAGAAACTCTTGGCGGCGTTTAAGGGCGGTCGATGGAGGGCATCGCTAAGCGGCGACAGTTTCCACGACGAAGGCGACGAGCAAATTGCCGATGGCCGATCATCAAATTACTCCTATGCCTATCAGCCAATTATCCATGTGCCGAGCCGCTCAATTTTTACCTATGAAGCCCTGATACGCGGACCAGGAAACGAATCGGGCGCCACCGTGCTCCAACACGTGAATCCGTCCGATAAGAACACTTTCGAAGCGGAGAGCTGTGTTGCGGCCCTCGAACTGGCGGCCCGCCTGGGCTTATCTACCCGGTTGAATCTGAACTTCTCGCCGTCCACGCTCCGGTCGTCTCCCACGGCCATTGCCTCCTTGCTCGATGCCGCCCGGCGATGCGGGATTCGACCGACGCAGATCGTGCTCGAGATCCTCGAGAGCGAAATCATCCACACCTACAAGGATCTACGAGAAGCCTTGCACGAATATCGCGAGTCGGGATTGACCTTTGCCATCGATGATTTCGGGGCAGGTTATGCCGGACTGAACTTGCTTGCCGAGTTTCAACCGGATTTCGTTAAGCTGGACATGCATCTTGTACGAGGTATCGAGAGCAACGGCCCGCGACAGGCCATTATCCGGGGCATCGCACAGACCTGCCTGGATTTGGGCATCGACATCATCGCAGAAGGCGTCGAGACCGAAGGGGAGTACGCCTGGTTTCGAGGGGAAGGCGTCGAGCTGTTTCAGGGCTTCTTGTTCGCCATGCCCACATTTCTGCAATTGCCCACGTCGTTCTACCTCCCCAGCTAACACCCTTGTATGGCGCGCTATCGGACGTAGACCCGCTCCACCCGATTCCCGATTCCTGTCAGGATGTCGTAGGGAATGGTCTCCGCCAACCGGGCCAACTCCTCGACAGTTATAGCGTCGTCGCCGTCGGCGCCTATCAACACAGCGGCATCGCCCGGTCGAACCTCGGGAGGTCGGCTGATATCGACCACGATTTGGTCCATGGAAATACGGCCGCGAACCGGACGGCGCACGCCACGGATGAGAACCTCGGCATGGTTCGCGAGGCGAAACTTGTAGCCGTCGGCATAGCCCACGGGCAGCAGGGCCACCCGTTGCCGAGACGGGACGGTGTATGTGCGGTTGTAGCCGATGGTCGCCCCCACCGGCAGGTCTTTGACAAGAACCACCGTGGTCTCCCAACGCAACACGGGCCGCAGCTTGACATACGACGGCAAACGCTCGCCTCCCCATACGCCATAGGTCATAAGGCCAGGCCGCACCATGGTGAACGCCGATCCGGGGTAATAGACAATGGCCCCGCTGCTGGCGGCATGGACGTGCCCAATGTCACCGACCGTATCCCGCAGGACGGCGACGATCTCAGCAAAGCGACAGACCTGGTCGTTCGTCTGCGGATCCTCGGGAACATCGGCCACCGGGAAATGAGTGGCCACGCCGGCGAATTGTAAGCCCGCAAGCTGCTTCATTTGCAACACGCTGTCCACCGCCTGCTCAGGCGCAATGCCTTGCCGCCCCATGCCTGTATCGATTTTGCAATGAACGGGCGTTGTGCTATCCAGTCGTTTGGATATGCCTGACACTGCCTGAGCAAAGGACAAACTCGACACCGTGAGTTCCAGGTTATGCCGCACAGCGGATTCGATGGCCGCTTCATCGGGTTGAACCAGCACCAGGATCGGGGCCGTGATGCCGGCCTCGCGCAACTCGATTCCTTCGGGAACCGTGGCCACGCCAAGCAAGGCGGCTCCTTCCGCCACCGCGGTCCGGGCCAACGGAACGGCTCCATGTCCGTAGGCGTTGGCCTTCACCACGGGGGCGAGCAGGCAATCCCGTGGCAGCAGCCGCCGCACCTGAGCCAGATTATGGGCGTAGGCAGTTCGGTCGATGAGGGCTCGGGAGGGGGCAATGATTGTCATGCCAATTGGTCCAGTTTGAGGGCCCGCCAGTTCATCAAGGCGAACTGAACTCCCGAGTAGATGGTAACCAGCGCCACAAGGATGGCCGCGCCAAAGGAACCCCAACGGAGAAAGACGACATAGTAGGGCACATATTCGGGCAGCACATACTCGACCACATATTTCAACAAGACAAACCCTAGACAGCAATACATGAAAATGGTCTGAACGACGGTCTTGGCTTTGCCCCAACTGTTTGCGGCAATCACCATGCCTTCGGTCGCCGCCAAGGAACGGGCTCCGGTGACGAGGAACTCACGGGACAGGATGGCGACGACGGTCCAACCGGGAATGTACAGATCGTCCAGTAGCATAATCATGACCAGGGCCGCCGTGAAGAACACTTTATCGGCCACCGGATCGAACAGCTTGCCGAAATTGGTAACCAGGTTCCGCGAGCGCGCGATGTGGCCGTCGAGGTAATCGGATATGGACGCCACGATAGCGACCAGCGTAGCAACAAAAACGAACAAAAAAGAGTCAAAGGAAAGAAGCACCACAAATACAGGGGTAAGCACCAATCGGAGAATGGTCAGCTTATTCGGCAGGTTAATCCCCAACGACGGGGATTTGGTAGCATCGGTCTGGGTCGTATTCATGAGGTCGGCAATCCTATTGGCCGTGTCGGGGTGAAACGCTAAAGCAATAACACACGCAGTAAAGGTGGATTATACGCGACCCCGCTTGAGCCGTGCGACCTTCATGGCTATTCCAATTCGGAGACAGGCGGCGGAACTACCAAGTCCCGCGTAACGGCCTCTGCGCGCCCCTCCGCGCCGTCTGACTGGGGCTGTACCACCACGGTATAGGTAAACCAACACAAGGCGATAACGGCGCACACGGCGGCCCACGTCAACATATTGGACATCCGCCTGCTGAACGTCATCGCCGGCAGACTGACGGTCGGACGCCGGAATAAGGTTCGTTGCGGCGGCTGGACGCTTTCGCTGTAAGCCGCCAAAAACGGTTCGGGTTCGAAGCCGATAAATCGGCAATAGGTCTTCAGGAAGCCCAGGGCATAGCATGGCGCCGGCAATGCCTTGAAGTTCCCTTTCTCCAGCGCATCGACATACTCGACCGGAATGTGAGCGTGTTCGAATACGTCCGTTTGGCTGAACCCCAATGCGACACGTCGTTCCCGCAATTCTTCTCCACTGAATTCGTCGTGTTTCATGCGACCTCGTCGTTGGGCGATGCCTGGACCAGGATTTCCCGAGCCTTGCTGCCCACATGCGGACCTACAATCCCCCTCATTTCCATCATGTCGATGAGACGTGCGGCCCTAGTATACCCCACACGCAACCGCCGTTGCACCATCGAAATCGAGGCCTGGCCGGTCTCGAGCACGACCCGCACCGCATCCTCGAATAACTCGTCGTCCTGGTCATCGGCGGCATTGTACCCCTCTTTATTGCCTTCAAATCCGGCAATTTCGTCCTTATATTGCGGCGGCGCTTGCGTCTTCAGATAGGCGATGAGCGAGTTCATCTCCTCATCGCTGACAAACGCGCCCTGCACGCGGGTCGGCTTCGATTGCCCGGCGGGCAGATAGAGCATGTCGCCCCGTCCAATCAGCCGTTCAGCGCCGATTTGGTCGAGAATACAGCGCGAATCGACCTTGGACGACACCTGAAACGACATCCGGGCGGGGAAGTTGGCCTTGATGACGCCGGTCAACACGTCAACCGACGGCCGTTGCGTGGCGATGATCAGGTGTATTCCCACGGCGCGAGCCAATTGGGCTAGGCGGGCGATGGCATCTTCGACCTCGGCCCGGGCCAGCATCATCAGGTCCGCCAACTCGTCAATGATACACACGATGTAGGGCAGCTTGCGGATGACGTCCATCGATTCGGGGTCGGTCCCCTCTTCTTCGGGCATCTCGATTTCGCCGTTTTCGACGCTGGTGTTGTATACCTCGATGTTGCGGACCCGCAGGTGCGAGAACAGCCGGTAGCGCTCCTCCATCTCGTTGATGAGCCAGCGGAGAGCGATGGCCGCCTTTTTCGGGTCCGTCACCACCGGCGTAATGAGATGGGGAATGTCGTTGAAAATGGATAACTCCACCATCTTCGGGTCGATGAAGATCACCTGCAACTCGTCGGGCGTCTTATTGGTGAGCAGACTGGCAATCATGGTCTTTACGCAGACCGTCTTCCCGGCTCCCGTCGCCCCGGCCACAAGCAGATGGGGCATGGTCGCCAGGTCGGCCACGACCACGTCGCCGCTGATGTCTTTGCCAAGGACCAGATTCAGTTCGCCCTGGCTGTTTTGGAAGCGCCGCGACTCGAGCAGTTCCCGCACTACGACGGGTTCGCGATGGGCGTTGGGCACTTCGATGCCGACCCGCCCCTTGCCGGGAATGGGCGCTTCGACCCGCACGCGATGGGCCTTCAACGCCAGGGCCAGGTCATCGGCCAGCGAAACAAATCGGCTGACTTTGACCCCCGGAGCCGGTTCGAGTTCGAACCGCGTAATGGTCGGCCCCCGGGTCACCTCGGTCACCCGGGCCTCAATGCCAAAGGTCTTGAACGTTTCTTCGAGCAAGGCGCTCGTGCGGAGCAGCTTCTGTCCCATGTCTTCGTTGGACCGGGGCGGCGGCGGTTCGAAAATATCCAACGACGGCTTGGTATAGCGCCGGGGGTAGACATAATCGGGCGGCAACTCTTCTTCGATGATGGTCTTGCGACGAGGCAAGGGCTTTTGCCTGTCCCCTTCATAAGCGGCGGCGGTCAGTTCGAGTTGCGCAGGCGCCGGCTCTATCTCGGGTTGGACGGGGACATCGTCGGGCGTTTCGTCGGATGCATCGGCCCCGTCAAAGGGCAGCTCCTGCGTGTCCAGCGCGGCGAAGTCGTTGATGACAGGTTGCCGCTCATTCCCGGCTCGTTCCGGCGTTCCCGGGATATCATCGAACGGCAGATCCGGTTCGGATGCAAACAGGCCCGTTATGTCAGTGTCATCGTTCGAGCGGTTGACTGATTGGGGTTCACGCGACTCCCGCGGCGCTACGCCGACCTCGTCCCCCTCCGGAATGTGCAACATCCACGGATGATCATCGTGGGACGCCACCGGTTCGGGAGCCTCCGGTTCTTCAACTTCCCGCTTCCGGGATTTGGGCTTGCGTGCCGGTTTTTTCGTACGGTTTTGGGTCGCGCCGATGCCTTGCCGGACAAGGACCATTATCGCCGCGCTTAGGGCTTTGAAAAACGTTGTCAGGGTGCGAACAATCCCTGCTACCAGGACCCGCGCTTCGACAAAGACGTGAAGCAGCAGGAACTCCGTCGCCAGCAGAATCCCCACGAGAGCCAGGGAGATGCCGATGACATTGACGCCGATGACCCCGATGTAGGGCGTCAGCATATCGGCGAAAAAGGCCCCGAACACCCCGCCCGTTGGCATGGCCGAAACGGACTCAGCCTGAGCCGACCCCTCTTCCGAGAGTTCTTGCACCAGCGGCGCATCGACATGCAACAACAAGGACACCGAAAAGACGAGCAGAAAGAGTCCCGCAATGCGCGTGGGAAGCCGATCAAGGGGGCTGTGTCGGAGGAGCATGCATCCCCAGATGCCCAGGATGCAATAGAGGATGTGGGCGGCATACCCGAAGAGCAGGGTCAGCATGCCGGCGGTAATGGAACCCGGAACGCCCAGCGCGTTGGGGACGTGCTCCATACCATTGAGGGGACGGCGGATATCTCCTTGATACCCGTCCGTAACCAACACCAGAAAGAGCAGTATGGTTAACGTAAGTAAGAATACTCCGCAAACCTCACGGCGTCTTTCCGGCGCCATATTCGACAGCCACTTCATTGCGTCCCCCGCTGTTTGGGACTAGCTCCAACCCAACTGCATCCCCATCATAGCAGGTGTCAACCCAAATTGCAACTAAATATTGTGTCCCTACCCCCTACAAAGCCCATTCTATTGTGATGCCACCCCGACACGGCATCTACGCCATTCGCACTTGACTCTCCGATCACGAAGCGTAATGGACCGTTGGATGGGCTACTCGGAACCCCCTCAATGCGTATATTGTGACACTCCGAATATACCACATCAGAAGCAATTAAAGCAAGCGGAAATCAGGAGAAAAGACCCGATGGGCGGAATGGCGGGCAGACAAGCTACAGCGGAGCGCGTGACTCGAAGGCCACGCGCCCCGGGCTACAATATGGGCTTAATCATTCAGATGGCGGGGGTGCATCCAACCCCTGTCGTTCTTTGGCCGTTCGCTCATGGGCCGCTTGGAGCATGCGGGCATATTCGAGTTTTTCTTGTGCCCTTTCGGCTATGGGCGTCCCTTCGGCCCGCTCTATTAGCCGCTCCATCGCCTCGGCGGGGTTGGGCTGGAGCAGTGCCGCTTGTACGCAGGCATGGGGCATCTGCACCTCCATGAACAACTCCATCCGCTCCCGAAGGAGCCGAGCGGTCCGTTCGTGGGGTTCCTCGATTACGCCCTTCGGAAAGTCCTCGGCCATGGGAACCAACTGTTCCTCGCCTGTTTCACGGTCTATCCTCCGCATCATCATGCGGTGACCCGGCCGATGGCGTTCGAGGGCCGCAAGAATGGCATCCTCATCCATCTTTTGTATCCAGTCGATCAGGTCCAACCGCGCCTCAAATTGCTCGACGGGATCCTGAATCAAGGCCGTATAATTGGTCCGCGCCATGTACAAGTCCGGACTGAGGATCTTATCTCCCGCCAGTTCAAGGGCTTCCTTAAAATACGCCCGAGCACGATCCGTATCCCGTTCTTCCATTCCGTACATGCAAATCATGCCCATATGGGCCCGCACATCGGCCAGTTGATGCTCGGTCAGGTCCCGCGCGTCGATAAACTCCTGATAACGGGCCAGGACCGTATCCAGGTCGTAGTTCGGATCGCGGATATCCCGCCCGTATTCGTTTGCGTAGAACATGTCCTCGTACCGCGCCGCCTCTAGAAGCGGATCATCCGGCTCCGCCCAGAAAAAATCACCATTGTCAAAGGCAGTTGCACTGATGCAAACCAACAAGACCAACATACTAATTACGACTATCCTCCCCATGTCTGTCTCCTACTTTCGATTAGCCTATTACCCTGGCCTTAATGACCCATCGGAGTACGCCCCCGATGGGCAACGCCGGGGGGCATGACCCGAAGGCCACATGCCCCGGTGAGATGATGGTCTATTGTTGGGGTATTGGCGGACTGTAGAAGATGGGAGACACCGTCGACTCCCGGTCGTATTCCTCGTTGTGGGCTTCCACGATGAGCTCCTGGGCCAGTAGCATCCCTTCGGGGCCGTAGTCGTGGACAAAGGCCGCCACTTCCGGCTCCATCGCGGCCCACTCCGCCTCGGTCAGATACGGTTCGGTCATCTCGCCTCGATGAGTGGCGTACACCCATTGCCGCGCCTGTTCACCAAAGCAAAGCTCGTGGAGGGCACGGACCTTCTCGGGGTCCATGTCCTGCGTGAGGCGGATCCACTCGGTTCGGATGTCCAAAATATAGGCGGTGATATCGTCTCGTAACGCCGCAGCAGCCAATTGGGTCTGTCTACGCCGTTCCATGCCCGCGGCATAGCCGGCCAGTTGCCTCTCCATGAGCGGATTGCCCGCATAGGCCTGTTCGACATAGGCGACGCCTTCCTCGTCGCCCCGAACCTCCCGCTCCAGGGCCAGCAGTCGCCCCGCAGCATGCTGTGCCCGGCGTTCGATATGCCGATCCGTTGCGTCCAGGACCATCAGCGATTCGAGTAGCTCCCGGGCCCGATCGTAGTCCGCTCCGCGCCGATAGACTTCCGCCAGGTGCAACGGGATCTCCTCAAGTTGCGCCTCTAACTGAAAGTCGCCCGATTCCTGCACGTCCAGATAGATACGTTCGGCAATCTGAAGCGATTCGGAACCAAGGGGTTGCCGTGTTCGATGGTAGTCCGCCAATTCCAGCGCGATCAATCGTCGCAGGCTCGGATACGGAGCCGTTTCCACCGCCTGTTCGTAGAGCCGTATGACCTCCAAATCATCACTCTTAAGTGGCCTGGCGGCCTCCCGAGCTCTGGCCAGGTCCGAGGTGACCATGTAGCCAACAATATCGTTGTCTAGAAGGGTTAATTGCTCCCCGAAAATCCGCCATGCGAGGTGATCGCCTATCTCGGCAAACACGGCGTTCATATGCTCCAGCAGAGTCCCTTCGTCAACATGAAGCGCCAGATCCAGTTCATTGATATGGCGCTGATAGTTCTTGCGGTCATTGCGTATACGGAGCCCCGGACCCATGCTAATGTTACGTAGTCCCGACTCCGGATGTATAACTCGCGGTATATGCTGCTCGAAAGATCGGGCAACGGAGACCGCCTTTCCTTCGTAAAGCGTCGCGGGCATGGGCTGATTCAGGAAAAAATCGGGATCATCCACCAAGTCGGCAGGCATGACCACGACGATATTGCCCGGACCTTCAAACCAAGTGAAATCGGGCCATTCCTGAACCATCCGGTCCAGGGTTTCCCGGGCGGTCACATTTTGCAGGATGATTCGCTCTGAGGATCTGGACAACCCCATTCCGGACGGGATATACGCGCATATGGCAACCCCCATCACACGCCGAATCTGCTGCGCATCCGAACTGATATGTCCCCACAAACTAATACCGTCGTATTGCGTATCCAGAGGATTGGGCAGATCATCCCCGAACGCGAAGGAGGACACCAACACGATGCTGACGACCCATACGGTTATTCTGGTTAGTCTGGTCATTGTACCTCTCCTTGGAATGCCGTGGTATCCTGAGCAACCACCGGAGCACGCCCCCGATGGAGATTGAACAGCATTGGAGAGCCAAGCATGTCTACGGAAGGCTTGAACTCCTTTAGCCCTTTAATAACATAAAACCAGCCCAAAGTCAAGAAAAAAAAACATATGCATTAAATGCATTTGGATACCCTGTAAAAGCTCCGAATTACGGGCTCCAAACGGGGTACAGCGGGTCGTTGAAATGATCGGTTGGGCGAATTGTATGGTGTATATATGGCACGGACGGCTATTCAGACTCGCGTTGCTTCCCCTCACGGCGTCTTCCCCATCGTTGTGGGCGTGGCGTGCCTTCTTATGTGCGGTTGGACATCCGCCGCCAGCGTGGGCATCGCGTTGGGTTCGGGAATCACCGTGCCGGAGGGGATCGCCTGGGTTCCCGTGCAGGTGCAATCAACCGGGGCCGCGCCGGCGACCATGGACGTCCGAATCCAGTACGACCCATCGCGCCTGGAGCTTGTGGGCGTGGATCGGGGACCCACGGCCCGGCGAGCCGACAAGGAGGTGGTCGAGGCCATTACGGATTCGGGGGAAGCGTTGGTCGTCATCACAGGGGGGCTCACCACGTTGGACGATGGCGTCGCAGCCTATCTCTTTTTCACCGTGCTGCCCGAAGCCCGAACCGGGGAGGCCATTGGGCTGGCCGTAGAGGAAGCTGCGGCGGCCGATGCGGATGCGGTCCTATTGCCGGTGCATACGGAAGACGGCGTCGTGACCATTGTTCCGTGTTCTCCTCCGGACCCAGTGAGCGACGTGACGGCGGCATCGTTGCCCGGCGGGGTGCGGCTGCAATGGGAGCCGGCGGCGTTGGCCACGGATTACGTCATTTATCGAAGCGAAACCTCG
>PWNM01000254.1 GCA_003557825.1 Candidatus Hydrogenedentota bacterium
TGGGGAAAGGGCTCCGACGTTTCGGACGTCACCGACTCGCCGGAAAGCGGTCCGTTGACCGGCCAAAAGTACGGGGATTTTAGGACTTCGTTGGACTTATAGGCCGTGAACAACGCACCATTCACCGTTATCCGGACCTCGTCGCCGACCACCTCGGCCTCGAGCGGCGCAGCGAAAGCATGTGCCGCGACGAGGACGCTTCCCATTAGCAGAGTAGCTGCAATACGCATGATTCGATTCCTTTTTGTCTGTTGGGCATCCTGGATCCGTACATCATCCTCCACATTGAAACCCTCTATTTATAGCACGGCAATGGGAAGCAAAGAAAACCCGACCATAAGACTATCTCACGCAGAAGACGGATTCATACAAAAATTGCGGGCATAGCCTACAAGACTCCGCGTACCGGATGCCGTAGTATAGGGACAGACCTATACCCACTAGACTGCCAAAAGGAGCGAACAGACATGGTAACCTGGAATCGGAGACGCTTTCTACAGACCGTCTGCGGCGGGCTGGCAGCCACGGGGGTTGGGGCACGGACCATTGGCGGGGAAAAGACGCCCCGAGGGCCGAATATCGTGGTCTTTACCGTCGATGATATGGATATCACCTCGGTCAACTGCTACGGCAACCCACTCCCCAATCTGACCCCCAACATGGACCGGTTGGCCTCGGAGGGAATGCGATTCGAGCACGCCCACGTCAGCGCGGCGGTGTGCATGCCGTGTCGGCAATCCTACATGACCGGCCTTCACTCTCATCACAACGGCAGCTTTGGTTTTGTCGAGGTCGAGCCCGGCGCCTTCCCTTCGTTGCCGGAACTACTCATGGAACATGGATATTACGCCGGCAGTATCGGCAAAGGCCGCGACTACCAGGCCTTCCCCTGGGACGGTTTCATCGGTGGGTTGGGCGGTCAAGGCTGGTACAACCGGAAGCCGGAAGGGTTCTACCGCGAAGCGAAAGCCATGATTCACGAGGCCCGCGAGGCAGGCAAACCTTTCTATCTAGGCATCAACACCTCCGATCCCCATCGGCCATTCGTGGGCAGTCAGCAAGAAGAGGAGCACGTCAAACGGGTCCGCGAACAATATCCCCATGCACCCGATTTCCCCGAAATGGAGCCGGTCTGCTCGGAAGACGAGGTACCCTTGCTGCCTTACCTGCCCGATCTACCGGCTATCCGAAAGGAGACTGTTCAATATTTGACCGCCGTCAAGCGAGGGGACGATGCCCTCGGACAGATAATGGATCTTATCGACGAAGAAGGTCTGACGGACGAAACCCTGTTCGTCTTTTTTAGCGATCATGCGGCTTCCATGCCCACTGCCAAACAAAACTGCTACCGTCATTCGTCGGCCATTCCCTTGATCGTGCGGTGGCCGGGGAAAGTCGAACCGGGAACCGTCGATGACACCCACATGGTTTCTACCCTCGACTTTATGTCAACCTTTCTCGAACTTCTTGATATCCCCATTCCCGAGCCCCAAGACGGCCGATCCATGCTCCCTCTCTGGCGAGGCGAACGGCAAAGCGACCGGGATTTTGTCATGACCACCCATAATTACATCTGGCCCGGCGTACAGGTGTTTCCCATGCGGGCCGTGCATACCAAGGACTGGAGCTATGTGTTCAACCCGTGGTCCGATGGATTGAACCGACGCGAGCATACCGAAAATCAGTCCGGTCTTACCATGGATGCTATTCGCGACGCCGCCGTAACCGATGAGGCCATGCGAGAGCGATTGAACTATATGCTCCTCCGGCAACGAGACGAGTTGTTCGACCTTAAGGCCGATCCCTATAGTTTCGACAATCTTGCGGAAGAACAAGCCTATCAATCGAAGATGGAGGAAATGCAGGCCTTGCTGGCGAAAGAGATGGAACGTACCAACGATACGTTGTTGCCCTATCTCGTCGAAAAAACGGGGTATCCCGAGGAATGGGATGTACTGGATGAGGAACTGATTCCATGAACCGACGTGAATTTATGCAAGCCGTTGGCGCTACGATGGTGACGCTGCCCTTTGCAGCGCGGGCAGACCGGCCCACATCGCGCCCGAATATCCTGGTCATCCTGACCGACGACTCGGGGTATGCCGATCCAAGCTGTTACGGCGGCGAGATCGACACGCCCAACATCGACCGGATGGCCCAAGGGGGAATGCGATTTACCAACTTCTACAACAACGGCCGATGCAGTCCGACTCGGGCATCATTGATTACCGGCCGATACAGCGCCGACGCAGGATTTGGCGCAGGAACACTTGGTGGATGGCAGCGAGAGCTACCGTTGCCCGCGTATCGGGCTCGTCTGCCCTACGAGCTGCCCACCGTAGCCGAGGTACTAAGAGAAGGCGGCTACCATACGTTTTTGGCAGGCAAATGGCACTTGGGCGGCAGTTTCACCATGAAAGAACACGAATCCTACCGAGAGCTTTGGAAGGAGCGCCATCCCGGCTGGGAACTGACCGACGAGGAAATCGAAGCCGAATTCAACGCATTGCCAGAGCAACGGGGATTCGATCGATTCTTTGGCCTGCTCGGCGGCGAGACTCATTTTTTCATACAGCCAAGCGACACCAACCACATGTATGTGGAAGGGAACCAGCCCGCGGAGCTCCCCATGGACCGGACCTATACAATGCATTGCGTCTACGATGAGCAAGCCGAGGAAAACGAACGGTATCCCTATCATCCAGGCCACGGCACGACCGGACCCGCCTGGTATGCCACCGACGGGGTGACGGACGAGGCCATCGACATGATCAAGAGCGCCCAATCCGACGAGAACCCCTTCTTCCTTTATCTGTCCTATCAAGCGCCTCATTTACCGCTTCAGGCTCCGGAA
>PWNM01000041.1 GCA_003557825.1 Candidatus Hydrogenedentota bacterium
CATTGGCACACTGTGGAACTCGGTGATGCCGTTGGAGCGGAATCTCGCGAGACGACGCCGGAGGATGAACAGATCAGCCCATGGGCCTATCAGGAGCTGCTATGGCATCTGTTGCTCCGTGGCCACGATACCTTCTTCCTGTGGTGTCAGACCCATGAGAACGAACGCGAAGTCGAATTGCTTCATCCCGTATACCGCGAAGCCCAGGCTTACGGAGAGTTCCTTGATAACGGTACGCCCGTTGTATTCGATGTTCCAGAGCGGCCCGGCACGGTGGTTTCGGGGCTCCGTCTGGGCGACCGAGTGCTGATTCGGCGTACGGACTTTGTCGAAAATCTCGAGGCGGTTACGGTTCGTGTCGGCACGCGAAACCTGGCAGTTCCGCCTATACCGGGTGAAAATCAGATGTTGAGATTACCTTAGGAGCATTATGACCCCGATAAAACGGCATGAACTCACGCGTCGAACGTTTCTGGCGCTGACAGGTACGGCTTGCGGCGCCATGGCGTTGGGACCTTCGGCGAAGAGCGAATCCGGGACCGAATGGCCCAATCATGCCGCTGTGTCCATGCGCGCAGGGCGACCCACTCTGGTTGTGAATGGGAGAGAGGCGCCGCCCTTTGCCTATATGTCCTATCTGGGGGAAACGCAGTTTTACCGGGAGGTTGCCGAGGCGGGCATTCACCTGTACTGTTTCCCGGCCTATCTGGGCGATCGCGGCATCAACACCATCTCCGAGATTGGACCATTTCGCGATGGGATCTGGATCGGAGAGGATGCGTATGATTTCGGGAGCATCGAGAAGGACTTCGCCGAGGTGCTCGAAGCCGATTCCGAAGCGCAGGTGGTCATCCGACTCCATATGGATCCGCCGGAATGGTGGGAGGCTGCCCATCCGGAAGCCTGCTGTCTGCTGCCCGATGGCAGCACGTTTCGACAGTGTTTCTCGTCAACCCAATGGCGCGAAGCCACGGCGAAGGTGTTGCTCCATTGCCTGGACTGGTTGCAGCAATCCCCTTACGCGAAGCACCTCATCGGTGTTCATGTCGCTGCGGGATTCACGGAGGAATGGTTCTACCATTTCCGGGATACCTTTCACGACGAGAACCCTGCCCGGACCGAGGCATTCCGTGATTGGTTACGAAGAACCTATGGCGACTCGGTCGAACGCCTCCAAACGGCCTGGGGCGATGATGCAATTGGCTTTGAAACAGCCCATCTTGCGGACATCAGCGGGGCGGAGCGACGGCATGACTGGCTGGAAAAGCACGCCCACCGACACCGCTATGATTCGCTTTGTTTCCATACGGAGACGATGGTCGAGAACATTGCCTACTTCTGCGCGCTTGTAAAAGCACACAGTGACAGACGACTCTTGACCGGAGCGTTTTACGGCTATCATTATTTTGTCGGCGATCCCCGGCGGGGACACGGGGCGCTTCGGAAGTTGCTGGCCTGTCCGGACCTCGATTATCTCTCCAGCCCCAACGTCTACAACCGTGTCTTGGGTGAAGACTGGCCACCCATGGTGGCCGTCGCTTCCGTGCACCGGCATGGCAAGCTGTGGCTGGCGGAAAACGATACGCGGACCTTCAAGACAACGCCGCTCAAGGAACGAGCGCCCCATATTAGCCCTCCGGGATTCTATGAAGACGGTGTTTGGCTAGGGCCGGATAGCGTATCGGATTCGGTGGCCCTATTGCGTAAGAACGCCGGTCGTATGTTGGCCCATGGATACGGCGGATGGTGGTTCGACATGTGGGGCGGCTGGTTCAGCGATCCCGAGCTGTTGGCCGTGCTGCGCCGCACCCAGGAACTGGGCATGACCGAAAGGGACCGGCGCATCGATGGCATGGAACCTCAGGTTGCGGTTGTCGTCGACGAAACGTTGGCTTTTCAGGATGGCTCATTCGGAGAGTTGACGGAAGGCATACTGGCCAATCGCTTTGCCCTCGGCAAAATCGGTACTTCCTATGAACTACTGCTTCGAGGCGATATGATGGCGGTCGATCCAGCGCGGCATCGTTTTGTCTGGTTGCTTGGGCTGCCCCACCTTGATCCGACCGAATCGAACCGTATCGCACAATGGCAGGAACACGGCGTTCATGTGCTGCATACGCGGCTGACTGACAGCACGCTTCGCCGACCTGGCCAACAACCCGATCGAATACTGGACGAAACAATCCGGTTTACGCCATCGGAACTACGAACCCATCTCAAAGAGGCGGGGGTCCACCTCTATGTGGATGCCGACGATGTGGTCTATGCGGGCAACGGTTGGTGTTGTATCCATACCGAAGAAGGCGGCGATCGCACGGTTCACTTTCCATTCCCAGTCACCATCACCGATGCCTTTGCGCAGCAAAACATCGCCCAAGACATCACGCAGGTTGAGCTGACGCTTGGTCCGCGATCTACCACGCTGCTTCAAGTAGACCGAAAGGCCGATGCATAACCGGGGCGGGCCTCTGAAAAGGTCTACAGGTTTCGTGATCGAAGGATCGAAATGACCAACGAAATACCGAGTATCCCCGCAATGGTAAACCCGGCTGTGCCCAGGTGACGGACGCCGGTCCCGGAGGCGATGAGCATACTCGAACCGACGATGATAGCCGCCGTAATGAGTGCCACCGTGATACGGTTGCTGGCGCGATCGGCGACATCGGCCAGATTGTCCAGCTTCTCGTGATGCAGTTGCACGGTCAGGCGACCTTCCCGCACAAGGCGGAAGAGCTGGGCCATTCCCTTTGGCAAACCGCGACCGAATCGCAGGAGCTCTATGGCGTCGTGCCGCACTTCCTTGACCAAAGTTTGGGGCGTGTACCGTCGTTGGACCATGCGTTCCACATAAGG
>PWNM01000410.1 GCA_003557825.1 Candidatus Hydrogenedentota bacterium
CACGTTACGTGTCACGTTACGACGGCAAGAAGAAGAAGAAGAAGAAGAAGAAGAAGAAGAAGAAGAAATTAAACCTAAGGACGTTGTTGATGAATACCACCGTTTGTGTCCGGACTTACCAAAAGTTAGAAAAATCTCAGAGTCTCGCAGACGTTCTATCAAGGCCCGCATTAGAGATATAGGACACGACAGCATAATCGAAGCACTGGAAAAAGCTGGCAGTTCACCATTTTTAAACGGTAACAATGATCGCGGATGGAAGGCAGATTTAGACTGGCTCCTAAAAGAAGCCAATCTAGTGAAAACGCTAGAAGGTAAATACACGCAGAAGGAGAACGGAAGCAATATACCAGACTTTTTCTAATACCACGACACTTTATAGGCTGCACATAACCCTGTTCATGCAAAGGGTTTTGTGATATACTAGAGACGAGAGGAATAGTTGACAAATTCCGGGAGGGTAACCATGGATAAGTCGGTCGAATGGCACGTGATAGCGAATGCTATAAGCGGGGTATGGCCGCAAATAGCACCGGTTTTCAGAGCAGAACATTTTCAAGACGCAGATTGCAGAATGTTGGCCGAAGCTATCAAACGAGTGGACAGTGAGCAAGATGAAGTAACCCCTGTTACTGTCGGTAAGGCTGCAGGGTATGACATTTCCGAAATGATTGCAATAGCCAAAAACGCTTCGATGAGAAAGCAGACGCTAAAAAACGTCGAATTTCTGGCAGAAAATTACAGAAAACGCGTGATCGAAACCACCGTTAAAGAGTTGCACGAGGTTATCAAAGGTTCACCGCTAACGGCGAAAGAACTTCTGGTGCGTGCTCAGCAGACTATGATAGAAGCATTGGAGGACGCAGGAGGATTAGAAACTAAATCTATGGGCGACGTGACAGAGAACTATTTCGAGTACCGGCTCAAAGTGGAAAACGGCGAATTGCCAGAAACGATACCCTTCTCAATGCCGAACCTCACGTACAAGACCGGCGGCCTGGAGCAAGGTAACCTAGTAGTCTTAGCGGCTAGGCCGTCGATGGGAAAGACAGCATTGGCACTAAATGAGATATACAGTTGGACCAAAAAGGGATACCGAGGAATGTTTGTTTCGCTGGAACAACAAGAGATCCCAATAGCTAGGAGGCTTGTGGCTCGCATAGGGCGAATTGATTCCCATAAGCTAAGGGGGAAGTTGGGGACTGATGAAAAGGCGCAGGAAGGTGCGGCTTTATCGGAAATGAGAGAACTGCCTTTGTCACTGGTTGATAAGAGAGGGTTGGATGTAGACCAAATACTTTCGTTGGCGCGGTTGGAAAAGCATAAACACCCCGGCCTACAATTTGTCGCAGTGGACCACTTAACCGAGATTGGAATACACGGCGACAACACACACAAGGAAATAACAAAAATAGTCAAAAAACTGCGGGACCTAGCGGGGGAGTTGGGGATTTGGGTGCTGCTGTTGTGCCAACTTAACCGAGGTGTCGAAGGGAGGGACAATAAACGACCTGCAATGTCCGACTTGAGGGAATCGGGCAGCATCGAGGAACACGCAGATGTCGTTTTGATGCTGTACAGGCACGGTTACTACCATCCGGGTTTTGGCAGTGTACCGGAAATGGACAGAATAACTGAGCTTGCCGTGAAGAAAAATCGCGAAGGTGAAATGGGCGGGGCACTAATCACTATGTTTGACATGCCCCACATGAGGTTCTATGAAGCGACTCACGAACACAAATCTATATACCAGGAGGCGATTCGAGGTGCTAGAAGAAAAGATACAAAAAGCTAAGGAAGACATAGCTCTGGTCATGGCCGGAATTCGTTGCCAATGGTGGTCTCCAAAGAAAAAGGTTTGCAGAGTCAACTGGGCACCTTGCGAGCATGGTTCTCCGGATAAATGTAATTTCTGTGCACCCGGCTATGAAGATTACACTTGACATTTGTTGTTTCGATGTGATAAAATGGACTTAAATAAGAAGGGGGACTGAAAATGGAATTAGCATTTATTTTCACTTTGGTGTGCGGTCTTGTTGTCGGATACGTGTGGGGGAGCAAGAGCAAATGAAAGTAGTCTATGAGTGCGAAAAGTGCGGGCAGCAGTTTCACAAGCAAATAAATGCAGAAGTGTGCGAAACAAAACACAGGCGCGTCGAATGTGCGGAAGCCGCTTGGCCGCCTGGCGGCACGTACCCAAGGGAAGTCAGAATCACCTTCGAGGACGGCCACGCCGAGTGGTTTGGAGCGATGGGAAAATGCTAGAAGTAATCTACGTATGTAGTTATTGCGGGAAAGAATTTCGCCGGAGTGAAGAAGCGAAAAAGTGTTGGAGACATTGTATAGAGGGGGATAAAAATGAACAAAGCGATTGTGATAGGCAGATTAACAAGAGACATAGAACTCAAGTACACTAACAGTGGCAAGGCGGTGGCGAACTTTACTGTAGCCGTTGACCGACGCGGCGAGGGCGTGGATTTTGTCGATGTAACCGTCTGGGAGAAGGTTGCTGAAAGTTGCGCTCAGTATATCGGCAAGGGTTCACAAGTCTGCGTTTCCGGGCGGATACAGGTTGATAACTATGAAAAAGATGGTCAGAAAAGAAAATCTTTCGCCGTCGTTGCCGAACAGGTTACTTTCCTTGACAGCAAAAAGGAAAAGCAGGAAGATCCGTTTTAATTCTGCAGGGGGTGGCATAAATTATTATCGACGATGCTAAGGTGGGTCGCGTGTGTGCCAGTTGCTATTGGTATATTTACCCATGGTGCGAAGAGCACGATTACGAGGTGTATGCAAGTGATAGCTGCGACCGCTTCCGGGGGGTGGAGTAGGTGAACAAAAGAAAAGAACTG
>PWNM01000035.1 GCA_003557825.1 Candidatus Hydrogenedentota bacterium
CCGACTTGGGCCGAGTTATCCACATTTCCACTGTCGTCCACAAAAGAAAAAGAAGCAAAAAGAAAAGGACGACGATGACTGCTATTCGTTATCTCGCAACCCAAACGTGAACATACAAGAAGGTGATTCGAACCACTACGATGAATTGATCGATGTGTTGCAAACCTATGATATTACCCATGACGAGACCTATTCCCGGGTGCAAACTAAGGTGGATCTTTGGAATTACGCCACCTATCAAGCGGTCCAGATATTTATAGGAAACTCGGACTGGCCCGGAAACAATATCGACTATTGGCGGCTTCGGACAGATGGCTATCAAGCCGACGCGCCTCACGGACACGACGGTCGCTGGCGATGGATTTTGTTTGATACGGACCATAGTTTCGGCCTGCACCGAGCATTCAATTATGATCACAATACCCTAGAATCTGCCACGAGAAAAGATGGTCCGAGCAGGCCCAATCCCCCCTGGTCCACATTCCTATTCAGGACCCTCCTCGAGAACGACCAGTTCAAAATCTTGTTTGTGAACACAGTCGCCGACCTGCTGAACACCGCCTTTCATCCCGGCGTCGTACTCCCTACGATTGAATCCATGCAGGACCACATTGCTCCCTTGATACCTGAGCACATCGATCGGTGGAGCCGGATTCCTTCTCAGGAAGCGTGGTACGCGAATGTTCAGAGGATGGTCAACTTTGCGAACAGGCGACCGGCCTATGTGCGGCAGCATGTAGTCGACCATTTTGGTTTGGGGGGATTGGCGCACGTTACGCTCGACATACCGCAAAAATTGGGTGGAAACGTACGCATCAACTCGATCGAGATAACCGACCATACGCCGGGAATCGATGAACCGGATACGCCCTATCCGTGGTCGGGCATCTACTTCCAGGACATTCCCATCGTCGTGGAAGCGCTTCCGGCTCACGGATATGAGTTCAGCCATTGGGAGGGGCTGCCGGAGGGAGCCCCCGCAAAAGCTACGGTATGGCTTAGCGATGACGCTTACCTTGTTGCCCATTTCGCCAGAATTGCGGATGATAAGTCACCGCCCGCGGTCATAAAGTCACCTTCAGTACAAAAGCTGATCGAAGAGGGCAGGCCCGGCGTTATTGACCTGAGTGACATATACCTCAATCTGGACGAAAACCCGCTGACTTATGCGGTTACCGTCGACAACCCAGACGTAGCTACGGTGTCTGTGCTGGGCGACCAGTTGACGATGACCCCGTTGAAGCGGGGACACGCCCGGATCACCATCACAGCCAGTGACGGACGGAGTACTCCGGCCGAGGTATCATTCCGCGTATTGGTATATCCCAAAGCAGTGGATTTGCAGGAAAAACCGTTTACGTTCACAGAATGGGATCGCAATCTTCCTGAGGGATCCTATCCCAAGCATATGCTGTTTCTGCAAAGCGATGTGACCGATCCCGACGTGAACACGCCGCTGCACTATCCCTATGCCGTCCCCCATGACGACTACCACGGAGATGATGCGAGTACGATCGGCTATCCGTATAACAATACGCGGCGTACGCGGCTTAACGGTCTGGACGAAGAGGGCATTTCCTTTATCAATACGGGCCGCGGTCGCGATCTCGGAGGAGCCTTGCTGGCCATCAACACCCATGGGTTGACAGAGGTCCATGTCGACTGGCTGGCAGGTACAATACGTCAAAACGAACGACTGTATGGGCTCCGGCTGCAATATCGGATTGGCCATGAAGGGCCTTTCCGGGACGCCCTGAAAAACGGCTACCCGGTGGAGTATATCGTTCAGGACGACGCCTATGTGGCGCAGATGGGTCCGACGATCCTGCCGAAGGAAGCCTTGGACCAGCCGTATGTGCAGTTGCTGTGGCGCTATTATCACATTGGGGGAAGCAGCGGTCCCCGAGCTGAACTGCGACTGGACGATATTCAGGTTCGTTCTGCATCGGGCGGGGTTACCGTTAATCTATCACCGGAAGAGGCGGTCATTCAGGGCGCTCAATGGCGCTTGGGCGATTTGGATTCCTGGCATGATAACGGGGTATCCCGCGGGAAGCTCCCTGTTGGTGAGTACGAAATCACCTTCAACGATGTGCCGGGTTGGAATACGCCCGCTCCCCAGCAAGTCACCGTTCGAGATGGGGGCGATACGATGGTCAATGCGGCGTACTCCGCGATGATCGAGGGTACGGGATCCCTCCGCGTGCTCCTTGCTCCGAACAAACCTTCCCTGGATGCCGCTCAATGGCGCCGTGAGAGAACAGACACCTGGTATGCCAACGGAGCCGCTGAAGCCAATGTCTCGGTGGGCCATCATTCCATTGAGTTTCATCCTGTGGATGACTGGAAATCGCCTGAGCCCCTGGATATTGCAGTGCTAGCGGGTGAGACCGTGACGGTCCAAGCAAGCTACACCGCACTAATGGGATCGTTACGGGTTGATATTGATCCGGTACAGGCTCGAAACGCCGGGGCCCAATGGCGGCGAGTCGGATCAACAGCATGGAAGGATAGCGGGGGAATCGAGCATGACATCCCAGTTGGCAAGCATTGGATTCAGTTTCGCTCGGTCGTAGGCTGGATCGCCCCAGCCAATGTCGCCGTCGAAATGGGATTCGGCGGGACAATCGTCCGTAGAGGGGTCTATCGGAAGATTCCGGATCCCGTCTTTGATTCAGTCCCCGAGAACCCCTATATCGGTCCCGAACCACCTACCGGCTGCAATGGGACCAAAATGATGTCCGAGTTGGGCCTAATACCGTTGGAGCCCATATATGAGTCGGCCTTGCCGGCACAACGCTCGGAACCGGGCCTCCGCCTGGCCGACATAGAATCAACGCTGGCAGTCCGACTCCGCGCTGACGAACCCATCGAGCCGGATACGGTCGAGGGGGTAGTGTCGTGGGGTTCGGGGATCTCCAATGAAGTGTACTTCACCTATGCCGCGGAAGGGGATACAGACGGTTGGGCCCTTTTCATCCCTCCCACACCATGGCAGGTGGGCGATGTCATGACATTTGCCGCGAGCGCACAGACCATATCGGGCGCATCTGTTCATTCAGAAACGGTGACCTACCTTGTTAGCAATGCTAATGATCCCCAGGAGATCCGCCTGATGCCGGCGCCGCCCCATATCGATGGTGTCGGTATGGCTTGGCGGATCGGCCCGGATACGCTATTCGACGAACCGGTGACGATTCAGATTCCAATTCCCCAAAAGTGGAATGCTACGGAGCTTGAGATTGGCTATCACTACGTGTCGGATGATGGTATGACCCTTGTTGGTATAGAAGAAGTCGAAGGGCTGCTTGTTCCGGATAGCGTAGCTATGATCTCCGATGCCCATGGCGACTGGTACGAACTGACCGTTCGGCATGGCGGGGTCATCCAGTTGCGGCGGCGAGGAAACCGAAATACGCCGGCGGGGTTCGGGACGGAAATCCCCCAAGGCGATCTGCTCATCATACTTGCTATGACCAGCATTATTGGGGTCGCTGCCGTATACAAGCGGAAAGCACGGTTGTAACGAACACACCTAGTCATAGCCGTATCATTGTTCCACAATGAGACCTTCGATGCAGCCAGCGGCGATAGATGTGATATAGTCGATTCCACTGAAACGGGCAAAGGTTGAGGCCGCCTTCTTGAACTGTGTCTGTGACTACAACCAGCCCTGACCAAAAGGAGGACCATCCCACCATGCGTTATGCAATCACCGTTATCGTGCTTCTGCCATTCATCATGTTGGCTGTTCCCGCAGAAACCGTCTATGAACCTACTTGGGAATCGTTAGACCAGCGTCCCAATCCGGAATGGTTCACCGATGCCAAATTCGGCATCTTTATCCATTGGGGCGTGTACTCCGTACCGGCTTGGGGGCCCAAAGATCGCTACTCCGAATGGTACTGGCATGACATGCAAAACAAGGAGGGAGAAACGTGGCAATTTCACGAACGGGTGTACGGGGCCGATTTTCCATACACCCATTTTGCCCATCAGTTTAAGGCCGAATTGTTCGATCCGGTCGAGTGGGCCGATATCTTTGCCCGGGCGGGGGCGAGATATGTCGTGCTAACCTCCAAACACCATGATGGCTATGCCCTATGGCCGAGCGAGCAAAGCTGGAATTGGAACAGCATGGACATCGGGCCGCAACGCGATCTCTGCGGCGAGTTGACCGAAGCCGTTCGGGCCGAAGGCCTCCGTATGGGCTTCTACTATTCCTTTTACGAATGGTTCAACCCCCTATACCACCGCGATGTCCATGCCTATGTAGACCAGCACATGCTGCCCCAACTTATGGATCTTGTCCAGCGTTATCAACCGGATATCGTATGGCCCGACGGCGAATGGGACCATCCTTCGGTCGTCTGGCGGAGCCGAGATTTCCTCGCCTGGTTGTTCAACCATTCCGATGCGCCGGAGGATGTGGCCATCAACGACCGTTGGGGTCGAGAGACGCGGGCGGTTCATGGCGGCTTCGCCACGCCCGAATACCAGCATATCTCCGAAGGCCGTCTAATGGATGCCGGTCGCCTGGAGGAATGTCAGGGTATGGGCAAATCTTTCGGGTATAACCGCAACGAAAACGTTGATGACTATCGCTCGACAGCAGAGCTGCTCGAACTGCTCATCGATACCGTTAGCCGAGGCGGCAATCTATTGTTGGACATCGGTCCCGCCGCCGATGGACGTATCCCAGTGATCATGCAGCAACGGTTGATCGAGATAGGCGAGTGGCTCGATGTGAACGGCGAGGCGATCTATGGAAGCCGTCGCTGGCGCGAAAACCGGGAAGGCGACAAAATCCGATACACCACAAAAGACGGGGTGGTCTATGCCATCCTGCTGGGTTGGCCGGGGGACGAAGTGACCTTCGAGACCCCGCAAGCCGGAGACGATGTTACGGTAAGCATGCTGGGGGTTGACGAACCCCTAACGGTTCGCATGCAGGACGACAAACTGATCATTACGATGCCGGTGCTAACCCCCGACCGAGTTCCTTGCGATCACCATTTTGTTCTTAGACTCGAGGGGGTTGAATAAGCGTCAACGGCAGTAGTAAATGCGATCAAACGGATCCGAGCCGTGTTCTACAATTCCTCTGCCTATGGTCGGTTACCTATAGTCAGCGGAGCAATCAAGGGAGGGTAAATGATGCGTCGGATATCACGTCGTGAATTCATGCGGAAAACGGCTGCGGGAACGGCAGCCGGGTATTTGGGACTTACCGGAGTGAGCGGCGCCTTGGATGCAGCAGTTGCCTCCGAAACAGCGTCCACTTCGAAAGCCCATGCGCCCAATATTGTTTTTGTGTTAGCAGATGACTTTGGATATGGCAGTCTAAACTATTATGGGGCAAACAAGGACCTAATCCGAACGCCGAACATCGATCGAATAGCCGCGCAGGGAGTTCATCTCACGAATGCAAGCAGCATCGTATCCGTTTGTACGCCAACGCGATACAGCCTCCTGACCGGCGAGTACTCCTGGCGCAAAGAAGAGCTGGCCTGGGGAGTTGCCGGGTTCCACGATCCCCTCCTGATCGACCGAGACCGGGAATCGTTGGCCGGCATGCTCAAACGAAACGGCTATCAGACAGCCATGATCGGAAAGTGGCACTTGGGCTACGGAGAGGGAACGAGTACGCGGGAAACCTGGATCGAGCATTTGACCACCGGACCGTTGGATGTGGGATTCGATTACCATTTTGGCGTACCCCACAACCACGGTACCATGATCAATGTTTTTGTTGAAAACGAAACGGTCTATGGCTTACGAAGCGACAGGATGTCTTCGTTTGGCCGTTCATGGTACGGCCCCCGGTACTGGGGCATTGACGCGCCGCAACGAGTAAACGAAAATGTGACGCAGGATCTGACCGATAAGGCCATCGAATGGCTGCGGAAACGGGATAAAGAGGCTCCCTTTTTCCTTTACTTTGCTCCCGTGGCGGTCCATCATCCGATTACGCCTTCACCGTATATGCGGGGCAAGAGCGATGCCGGCGCCTATGGCGACTTCATCCAGGACCTTGACCACTCGGTGGGGCAACTGTTTCAGGCGCTCGAATATATGGGCGTGGCCGACAATACGCTGTTCATTTTTACCAGCGATGACGGCGGAGATATTCCCGGGGATCCGGAAACCCCCGAACGCCAGGCCATCGATAGCGGCCTGGAGACCAACGCGCCGTTCCGGGGAGACAAGCACACCATATGGGAAGGGGGACACCGCGTACCATTTGTTGCCCGCTGGCCGGGGCATATTCCAGAGGGAAGCAGTTCAGATGCGATGATCAATATCACGGATGTCTTGGCCACCTTGACGGAACTGGTTGAGGGTAAACCTCCATCGAGCGAAGCCGCTCCCGATAGCTTTAGCTTCCTTCCAGCTTTGCTTGAGCCGGATGGTTCGTTCGGAACAGCTCGCGAATCGAGAATCAACGGGAACATGGGCGGTATGCTTGCCATACGACGAGGACCGTGGAAGTACATCGAAGGGACATATCCCGATGTTACCCCCGAGCAGTTCCATCATGAACCCAACGAGCCTCAGCTTTACAACCTGGATCAAGACATCCGGGAGGAAAACAACGTGATTGAGGCATACCCCGAGATCGCAGCCCAACTCCAACGCGAGCTGGACGCCATACGAGAAGCCCCTTCCGAGCGAGTATTAATGGAGACCCAAGGAGATATGTTTCGTTTGGACGACTGACCGGAGGTAGTTTCTAGGCTTGGGAAATGCTCGGTAACGCCTCATGGGGCGGGGCAAACGCGTAATGCTTTGGGCCTAAGACAAGAAGCGGGATCCAATTGGATCCCGCTTCTTGCTGGAGAATGGGCTTCGCTGGCCGTGAAGGTCAGTCGGAAAGGGCCGCCACATCCAGGCGGTCCGCCTCCTCGAGAAGAACGCGATCAATCACGTGCAACGTCCCGTTGCTCGCGATCACGTCCGATTTGAGTACTTTTGCGCCGTTAACAGTCAGGGTGTCGCATCCTTCCAGTGCTACCAGGCGGATGTCGCTCCCGGAGACTGCCGCTACCGCGTCTGCTTTGCGGGCCTTTTCGCCGCATACGCTGTCCGCTACGACATGCCGCATGAGCACCTTGCGAAGCGCCGTGCTGTCGGCCAACAGGGCATCCATCTGCGCACGGTCAATTTGCTCAAACGCTTCGTTGGTGGGCACAAACACCGTAATGGGGGATTCCGTCTGTAACAATTCGGTTAGTCCGGCGGTATAGGCCACTTGCACAAATGTCGACAACGAAGGATCCTTCGCGGCCTCAGCTACCAAGTCACTCGTTTTTACTGCCGTGCAAGCACCAGACGCACCGGTCACGGGACACACCTTGTCTCCACAATCGGCTTTGTCCTTGCAACCATCTTTCGAGGCCAACGCGGCAAGAAAGGGGCACTGAGAATAGGCGGCTGCTGAGAGCTCCGCTTTGGGAGCGCCGCAGGTGGCATAGTCTGCAGAAACGGCTTTAGCCTTAGGAGCGCCGCAGGTGGCATAATCCGCAGAAACGGCTTCAGCCTTAGGAGCGCCGCAGGTGGCATAGTCTGCCGTTGCCGCTGTTGCCCTGGGAGCATTGCACAGACCAAACGAAACGGCCCGTGCTTCTCGACCGGATGAACAGCCTCCCTCCTTGGACGCAGCCTCAGCCTGACCTGACGGTCTCAACCCAAGCGTTGCTGCTACATTGATCATAGGACAACCACCGTTTCCTGACCACATGGACGAAACGGTCTTTCGACCGTCTTCCGAACCGGCGTACACCGCGCTTCCTGCAACAACCACAGCAAGGGAACACAAGGCGACAATCTTTACAACACGTACAAAATTCTTATTCACCGACCTACCCTCCGGAATCATATTCGATACTGCGCCAAAGTTAACTCACGTTAATCCAACCGATAGAGAAACGGCTCTGGGGTTGTTTATATTCCCGGTGGCTCTGAAGTAAAGAGACAGAGAACACGAGCTTTTTCCGCGAGCTCCCTATTTGAATAACCCTAGTACGGGGTAAACAAAGCCGATGGCCCGATCACGGCGATCTTTTAATCTTTTGTGAACATTATTACAGAAACTACATTTATGACGCACAGTGGCGATTGACTGAAAAGACAGGCAATTCGTATTATGCGGAGCCATACAGGAGCAAGGCATGGACGAAGGATAGCAACAGTACCACTTTATGTGGCCTATAAGCACTCGCAACGAGTGTGACTTGGCCATTCGACCCTCGCTACTCGTTGATGTCCAGGAAATCATGTGGAAGGAGACCATTGTCATGCAGAACATGCTTCGCAGTAGCGTTTTACTTGGTATTTTGCTTTT
Source organism: Candidatus Hydrogenedentota bacterium (assembly GCA_003557825.1). Classification (GTDB taxonomy): domain Bacteria; phylum Hydrogenedentota; class Hydrogenedentia; order Hydrogenedentales; family SLHB01; genus PWNM01. The sequence continues at coordinate 8,345 of PWNM01000035.1, forward strand.
ATTGGTCATGCCGGCATTGCCGGCTTGGGCAAGAGAACCCGAGAGCCCGCGACCGTGGGATGATCGGGATCATTTCCCGGAGGCGTACGGCATCCTTACCAGCGATCGGATCATGTTTCCCGATAACATCTCCGATTGGCCCCACAGGATCGATGCCAGCCGGCAGTTATTCGTAGATGATTTCCTAATAAGTGGGATCGAAGGCCTGACGCGACAGTTCCACCAGCCCGTCAAGTATGCCGACAACCCCCTCATGGACGGCGGTTCAGTCGGGGTGCTCTATGACGGAGACGAGGGCCGGTTGCGGATGTGGAACGGCGTCCGCTATTTCATCGGCACAGACGGGTATAACTGGGAAGCGCCCGAAGTTGGCTCGAACAGCAATATTGTGTTCGATGAATGGGGGGATCTGCGCGGGTTCATGTACAACCCCGATATACCCGAATCGGAAGGCCGGTATAAGGCCGTTTTGGAACGGCGCTTCAATCCGGAGGTCAACGAACCGGGAGGGTTCTATCTATACCACTCACGCGATGGTCTCAGTTGGGAACGCAACCCGGGGCGTCCGATTCTTCAGCGCACGCTCAACAACATGTTTCCGACCGACTTCCGGCCGCAGGGCGTCGGGGGCGAACTCGATTTTCAATGGCATGTCCCGGACCGTTTTCAAACAAACGGCGTCGGCGACACCAGCAGTTTTCGCTACGACACCGCACTTAAGCGCTATATTTTCGACGGCAAATTCAATATCTACATGCCGCCGGAAAAGTTCGAGGAGCTGGGCATCATCTCAGACGGCAAATACCGGCTTCGGCTGCGCACCATCTCGGAAAGCGACGACTTAATCCATTGGTCACCGCCTTGATTCATGATGTATCCGGACCGCTATGATCCTGCAGACCGGCATATCTATGCCCATGTGGGGTTCAACTACGAAAGCATGTGGCTTGGCATTATACAAACCATGCGGGTAGCGGTCACGGGGTGGAAACAAATGGACTTGCAGCTGAGTTACAGCCGCGACGGACGCCATTGGAGTCGCCCACACGAACGCCAAGCCTTCATTCCTCTGGGCGACGGCGACAGCTGGGAGGCCGACTATTCCGGAACGGCCTTCACGCCGCCGGTTCTACTGGACGAGAAGCTGTTCTTCTACTATTTCGGTTCACGCAATCCCGCGCGCGACGATGACCCCGGTGGTCACTGGCCGGCTTATGTGGGGGTGGCAACGTTGCGGCAGGACGGATTTGCATCCCTAAACGCAGACGACACGCCGGGGACGATCATCACCCGCCCCCTTCAATTTCAGGGCACGCAACTCTTCGTCAATGCGGATGTGGTCTCAGATGGTTGGGTGAAAGCAGCCCTGCTGACACGCGACGGCGAACCGCTTGCGGAGTATACCCTGGACGAGGCGGTTTTGCTGGAGAACGATACGACTGCAGGAGCCATGGCATGGGAGACAACGGCGGAATTCGACCCGACCGGCGCTGAGCATGTCCGAGTCCAGTTCGAACTAAAAAACGCAAAGCTATACTCGTTCTGGATTGAATGATCCCTTTAGGCCCATTGAACGCGGGAATGCGTTGGCGCTCCATTCCCGCCTCTTGCTATAGTGCGGTGCGCAAAAATAACAACAGAGGTATTGGATATCATGACGAATTCCTACGCCACCATAATAGCGTTCGTTCTGGGCGGCTTGCTTGTTTCTGCCTTGGCCGAAGGGGCAGAGAACGAGCGGTACAGCGAACCATCACGAATCCGCTTGATACAGGATGGAATCCACAACGCACAGCTATCGGAATCCGAGACTGACGGATACGAGATCATCACAACGGGCTATGATCCGTATATATGCGCCGCGCCTTTCGCCGAAAAACCGGACCTCACACAACGGGCCATTCTGGCCTTTGAATACTTCACCGTGACGCCAACAAGCTCGGTTCAGGTCTATTTTACGCCGCCTCAGGAAGAGGCGAGAAGCATTACCGGCCCCGGACTCGGATACAGCGAGGGCTGGATTCCCTATACGCTTGACCTGGGCCAAGATCCCAATGCCTGGGACCACGACTGGAATCAGCTGCGTTTCGACTTCGCCGAGCATGGGGATCGCACAATCTGGGTGCGTAATATCGTACTGCGCGAGCCGACGGAGCGGGAGCAGGAACTCGCGGCTACCCGAGAAGCGCGGGAAGCCGCCGAGACCGAGTTAGAGAGGAATCTTCGGGCCTATCTGGATACCGACTTTCCTTGCGACGTCCATGGTGTCTTGATTGACGAAGAAACGGTGACTATCACGGGTACTCTGGCGGGCGAAACCGGGGAATTATACTTGGCCGAATCGCCTTTGTATCAACACATTACCGAACTTGAAAGCTTCGACCGAATGGAACCGTTATCAAGCGACGGTGATTTTGAGGTCACCCTCGATCGGTATGTGCTTAAGGACGACCGGCAATATGATCGCCTCTTTTCGCGCTGGATCGTGGTGCGGAAGACGGACGACGGCCAGGAACTACTCTCCCATGCACGGTATGCCGATTCCATTGAACCGAAGCACGATCTCCCCAAGGAAACGCCCCGGTCGAGGAAGGGGCTGAATGCATTTCGCGTGGGACGGGGTCCGGTGAACGATCTCGATGACCTGGATATCACCAGCGTAACCGTCAATATCCTGCTAAATTTCATGCGCATGCATCCCGGTGAAGGTCGTATGCCCTTTGAGTTCAATGGGAAGACCTATTATGTGGACGAGCAAGCCGTCGCCAACATGGACACCACCATGCAGGAGGCAGCCAAACGGGATATCATCGTCTCGGCAGTTATCCTGGTTCCAAAGGCCAATGCTTATGCAGAACGGGAGCTAGGCCGGATTATGCAACACCCGGACTGTGACCCTGCGGGCATTTATAGCATGGCCAACGTGACTTCCTCGGAGGGTCTCGAATACTACGCTGCGGCCATGGACTTCCTGGCCCAGCG
>PWNM01000032.1 GCA_003557825.1 Candidatus Hydrogenedentota bacterium
ACCGAAGAAGCCCAACGCAATATCGGCCTCGAAGTGGCAGGCAAACTCAGCCGCTACATCATCAACGGCAGTACGGAGGGAGCCGTCAATTTCCCCAATGTGGTACTGCCCGAATTGGTGCACCACCACCGTATACTGCATATTCACCAGAATGTCCCCGGCGTTCTGCAGCGCGTTAATGCCACGTTCGGTGATGCGGGCATTAACATTGCCGCCCAACATTTGCGGACCTTTGAGGATATCGGTTATCTGATTATGGACGTCGACAAAGGAGTCTCGAAGACCATGATTCGCACCATGGCAAACATGCCGGATACCATTAAGGTTCGAGCGTTGTCGTGAACCGAAGCTGGGCGAGTTGATTGTTATTAAAAAGGTAAACCAACAACAGGGAGCATGATCGATGGCAAGACCTACACCACCGTATTTTGGCGCCGCCTATTATCCCGAAGATTGGCCTCGTGAACAGATCGACGACGACATTCGCCACATGAAGGATGCCGGTATGAATGTCATGCGAATCGCCGAGTTCGCATGGAGCTGTATGGAACCCCATGAAGGGGCATATGATTTCGAATGGCTTCACCATGTTGTCGAGAAGCTCGACCAGGCAGGGGTCGGGGTGGTGTTGGGTCCCCCGACCTGCACCCCGCCGGTGTGGATTGCCGAGCGCTATCCCGAGTGTATCGTCATGCTCGAAGACGGTACGCGCATCCAGCACGGGACCCGACGGCATGCCTGCCCGAATAGCCCGGTATACCGTGACCACTGCGAACGGATCGTGACGCGTATGGCCGAGGAGTTTGGTCAGGATGACCGCATCATGGCCTGGCAGATCGACAACGAGCTCTACATAAGCGGCGGCGAGCGAGGGTGCTGTTGTCCCGTGTGCCATCGGAAGTTCCAGGAAAGCCTCCGCGCAAGGTTCGGGACCATTGACGTGTTGAACGAAGCCTGGGGAACCCACCTTTGGAGCCAAACCTACGAGAGTTTCGCCCAAATTCCTATCCCAAAATCCCATGTGTGGCATCATCCATCGCTCCAGACGGCGTGGATGAATTTCCAGTCCGATTCGTACGTCGAGTTTGCCGAACAGCAGGCGGACATCCTACATAGCCGTACGACCCAACCTGTGGGTACGGATATGATGCCCTTCGGCGGTATTCACTACTACAAGATGCATCGCAAACTCGACTTGGTCCAGTACAATCACTACGATGATATGCCCAATCTGTGGCGGCAATTGTTCTGGATGGATTACGTTCGAGGCGTCTGCGAGGCCCCCTTCTGGGTGACGGAAACCCAGACCTGCTGGGGCGGAGGCGTCATCGCAGCGGGATACAAGGAGCCGGGTTTCTGCCGCGCGAATTCGTGGCTCCCCATGGCCTTGGGCGGCGAAGCAAATTTGTACTGGCTGTGGCGTACCCATTGGAGCGGTCAGGAGCTGATGCACGGGTCCGTGCTTACGAGCGCCGGCCGACCGCGGCATATCATCGGCGAAGTGAAGGCCCTGGCCCAGAGCTACGAACGGGCGTCGGAGTTTCTCAACACCACGAAACCCCGGCGCAACGAGGTGGCCCTCCATTTTTCGTGCTGGGCATGGTGGTTGTTCCAGTTCCAGCCGCAGAAGGCGGGATTCCACTATCTCAACGAGCTTCAGTCGCGGGTATACCGGCCGTTGGCGCAGACCGGACTTCGGATGGATGTCGTTGACCCCATGAAAAGCCTCGATGGTTATCGGGTGCTGGTTTCGCCCTTGCTACCTTGTCTCGATGAGGGAGACCTTCGAGCGCGGCTCAAGGACTGGATCGAGGCGGGCGGCACGTGGATTGTCGGGCCCTTGTCGGACAATCGTACCCTGGAAGCCACGAAATATACCCATTCGCCTTTTGGTTGCCTGGAGGAATGGACGGGCGTCCATGCCAAATACGAGCTTTGCGGCGATCCCCGGGATTTCACCATGCGTTGGGCCGATGGGACGGAATCCACGGGCGGCATCTGGTATGACGCCTTCGAGGCCAACGGCGCAGATGTGCTGGCAACCTATATTGATGTGGAACTCGATGGACTCGCCGCCATCACGCGCTCACGGTCGATCTCGGCGAACAGGGGCAGCATGTCCAGCGGCCGATTGCGCGTCGGGTTGTGTTCGAGATAGTCGTCGATCAGTTCCGTGATGTCGGGGCGGTAGCCGGGTTGCAGGACATGTCGCACGTAGCTGCCGGGAAAGGGCTTGATGTAGGGCGAGAGCTGGCGCGAAAAATCGATGTTGCCGGCCTTCACCAGGGCCTCGTAGAGCAGCACGAAGGCCTTGAGGATGGATGTCAGCCAGTCGGCTTCCAGGCTGTGGGCCTCGATGTTCAACTGCAGTCCGAAGGCATACAGCAGCGAGGACTCCGTTCCGCGAGCGCCCTTCTTCTGCAGCGCGGCCCGAACCCGGTCGATGCGTGGCAACACCTCAAGCGGAACCGGCGGGGCAACGATCTCGTGCGGGACCAGCCGGCCGGCAGCGTCGGCGAGCCAGCGGTCCAGTGTCGCACTGTCCTCGGCGTCCAGTTCGATCCCGAGCCGTTTCAGGTGCTCGCGGTAGCGCCTGTCCTTCAGTACGCGGGCGTCCAGCTCGACCTCGAAGTCCCCGAATTCGGTATCGTGGACGTGGGTGACAAAGGGGCCCTCGGACGAGATCCTGCCACCGAATTCCTCGCGCACGGCCTCGGCCATCACGTCCAGTGCGACCCCGGCCATCTCGATCTCGACGCCGACCCGGCGGGGGCTGCCGTCCGGCGTGTGCTGCCAGGGAAGGTCTCTGAATCGAGTGGTCATAGCCAGAAATGCTCCAGGG
>PWNM01000515.1 GCA_003557825.1 Candidatus Hydrogenedentota bacterium
GGCCATGATACGGACAGCACCGGCGGATTCCACTTGCGCAACCTGATTCAGATCGAGGCGGGTAAAGGTAGCCAGTTCCTCGGTAATCCGGTCCCAAGTCAGTACATGGGGCGCGCCGCGCGACTGGCGTTGGATGTCCTCAGCCTTTTCGGCCACGGTGGCAGGTTCATCGAGGGCAAGCAGAGTTGTCTCAGGCAAATAGGCCGTAAAGGGAGTCAGGACATTGTCTTTGTCATGGAGGAGTTGTTTTTCGGAGCGGGGCGGGAGATCGACCGAATCGACGTGCTCGATGCTGCGCTGGGTCTCGGGCTCAAATCGACGGATGGATTCGATCTCGTCGCCGAAGAACTCGAGGCGATAGGGTAACTCGGCCGAGATGGGGAAGATGTCGAAAATACCGCCACGAACGCTCATATGCCCCCGTTGCTCAACCATCAGCTCGCGTTCGTAGCCCAGTTCGGTGAGTTGAAGGATCAGGGCATCCAGGTCGTATTCCTCGCCTACGGCGAGGGTCATCGACCGTTCCTCCAGGGCATCGGGGGCGATAACCGCCTGCATCACTGCACGAATGGGCGCAACCACATGCATGGGTTGGCCGGACTGCATGGCCGCCGATAGAAGCCGCAACGTATGGAGCCGTTCGGCCACAATATCGTCGGACGGATCCATGACATCGGACGGCAACACCTCCCAAGCAGGAAACAGAGCGCAGCGGTCGGGATCCACAAAGGTGGTGAGATCATCGAATATGGCCTCCGATTCGATCCGTCCCGAGGCCAGAATAAGCAAGGGAACCCCCAGCGCCTCGGCGCTTTGCGCCGCGACGAGGGTTTTCGCAGCCCCCCAGAGGCCAGCCACTTCGATATGCGAGGCGTCGTGTTCCTGCCGTTCGTCGAGGATCCGGCGTACGACGCCCATTTGCGGAAGCTTAATAGACATGATTACCAATAACGTGTAAACGGGAGTTTAACACGGAAAACGGGCGGACCGCATGGTTCGATCCGCCCGAAAAGGTATCGTATATGCGCTGGGTTTAACGCGAGTAGAAACCGATGACGCCCGCTGTATCGGGCTTGAAGGGCACGGTTTCATGATTAGGTCTCGCGATCATGCGACCTTCAAAGGATTTCGCAGCCCGTTCAAGGTATTCGGGAAGCATGGCTGGCGGATTCTCGACACCATCTACAATCATCGGCACCTTACGGCTCTTCTCGCGAATGCTAATGGTCGTGCCGGATTCGACCTGGAAAGACGGGATATTGCACTTAGTACCGTCAACCTCGATGTGGCCGTGGCTGACCAATTGCCGTGCTGCCCGCATGGTCGGGGCGAATCCAAGCCGATAGACCACGCTATCCAGACGCGATTCAAGCAGCATCAATAGGTTGGACCCGGTCACGCCGCCCATTCGTTGCGCTTCAGCAAAGGTCCGACGCATCTGACGTTCCATAAGCCCGTAGTGCATGCGGATCTTTTGTTTATCCTGCAACTGCTGTCCATAAACGGACATTTTGCGGCGCATCGTCGGCCCATGTTGTCCCGGTGGGAACGGGCGCTTCAACGACGGGCACTTTGGGCTTCCCCAAATGCAGCTGCCAATTCGGCGACACAGTTTGTGTTTAGGTCCGGTATACCTGGCCATTGATTCTACGCAATCCTTCCAATTCTCATTTTCGTTTGGTTGCCCCTGCGGCCTAAGTCTTTGCCGCGCCGGCGCACAACTCGCCCTCTTGATGACGCGGTCACTAAGTTGCATAGGATACCGGATATCCCCCGAGGGAGTCAACTTGCTGATCTCGATCGGTTCTAGACCCGGCTTCGAAAGCTTTCTCTATGCCTGCCATAGCGTGTGCTGAACGCCTCTTTAAGCGGACGGAAAATCCGGTCAAGTCGCCCAGGGAGCCTCGAGGCAGGCCTGTTTTTTGGCATCGAGATTGAACAGAGCCTGGCCGTTGCCATGGGTCAGCGGAGCGACCAGGTCAAGAGCGCCATCGGTGGTAAGCCAGCCCTCGGCCACCAGTTCGCAAAGCGTCTGGGCAATGCCCTGTCGCGCAATGGCTGCGTGGCCAACAACGGGTTCAACGGGGATGTAATCGCCGCCGAAGGTGAGGACCCTGTTGGACGGTACGGCAAGCAAAAAATGCTTAAGAAACTGGACGCTCGCCGCCGGATTGACGATCCAGGCCCAGCACATATCGACGGTGCAGTTAGTATAGTGCTTCGCCACGGCGATTAGGTCTTCGTAGCTCGGGTAGGCAATATGCATAAGCACAAAATGGGCGTCGGGAACGTTCTGAACTGCATGGCGCAGAACATTGGAAATGGAGCCTGTATTACGGGTTACTCGATCGAAAGGCATCCCGTTGTGACCGGCGTAGTACCCCAAGTGCAGTTTGACCGGTAACTGGTATTCGGCAGCTTTACGGACGCAGTACCAGAAGAGATGCCCCTGGAGCTGGAGATGCCCCTCCAAGGGGACCGGATCCTGGTTCAGGACACGCATAAAAATCGGTGCGGCCTCCTCCGCGGGCACGTCCTCGAAGTCGACATCGCGGCTGTAAGCCGCCTGCGACTTAACTGCCACCGCATAGGGGCCGTATTGTTCAAACCACCAATCGATGACCCGATGCCAATCGTCAAGGGTCTTCACATCGATACCCGCAGGGACAGCATACGAGTTAAGATCCGGACCCATGTGCATCCCGATGAAACTGATATCCTGGAGCAAGTAATCGGGCATACGGGATTCCATAAACGGACGGGAGAGACTGTTGACCTGGCACGAATCGATACCCGCCACATCGTGAAGCACCCGTTTATAGAAACCAGGCTTGATCAA
>PWNM01000508.1 GCA_003557825.1 Candidatus Hydrogenedentota bacterium
CATGTCGGGGCGGGTACGGTGAAATGCGCTCACGGCGTGATGCCTGTGCCGGCTCCCGCAACCGCCTTGCTTCTTGAAGGGGTGCCCAGTTATGGCGGTGACGTGCCCTATGAGCTGGTCACTCCAACCGGTGCGGCCCTGTTGGCTCATCGAGCCTCCGCTTTTGGCCCCATGCCGCTCATGCGAACCGAACGTATCGGCTATGGCAGTGGAATGCGTGATTTGGAGGACCGGCCCAATGTGCTGCGCGCCCTCATTGGCGAGACCGCCGTTCAAATGGCCAAGACGGAACAGATCGCCGTCGTCGAAACCAATCTGGATGATATGACGCCCGAATTGGTGGCGTGCCTCACCCATGAGCTTCTATACGCAGGAGCGCGCGATGCCTTTGTCGTACCTATCCTGGCAAAAAAAGGCCGACCGGGACACCTGGTGACGGCTCTCTGCGAGGTCGAGAAGCAAGGGGACATTGCCCGCGTTTTCTTTGCACATTCCGCCACGTTCGGCGTACGAATGCGGGTCGAGGACCGTTTTTGCCTGGAACGGGAATGGCAGCCCGTAACGACTCCTTGGGGCGAGGTTCGCGTAAAATTGGGCCGCCTCGATGGGGCGATTGTCCAACGAACGCCCGAGTTTGAGGATTGCCGCCAGATTGCAGAGAAGGCGGGGGTACCGGTGCGCATGGTATATGAACGTGCCCTTGCGGCAGCTGGGGATCAGGAGGTGAACGATGGTTGATCCCGAATCGCGTGTGGGAAAACGGGCGGCGGTGTACCCTGGCAGTTTCGATCCGCCTACCTATGGGCATCTCGACCTTATCGAGCGCGCCACGCGTATCTTCGATCATCTTATCGTCGCGGTAGCCACCAATACGGCCAAGGTGACCACTTTTCCAGTGGAAGAACGTATCGAGATGCTGACCGAAGTTACGGCGAAGTTCGCCAATGTCGAGATCACCACTTTTACCGGGCTGACCGCCGAGTATGCGCGATCCCGAGGCGTTCAGGCATTGGTGCGGGGGTTGCGGGCTATCTCCGACTTTGAGTTCGAGCTGAGCATGGCCATTACGAATCAGAAGCTAAACCCCGATATCGACACCGTTTGCCTTATGCCTAGCGAACATTACCTGTTTCTTAGCTCCAATGTAGTCCGTGAAGTGGCCCGCTTCGGTGGCGATCTGAGCCCTTTTGTGCCCCCGTCAGTGGAAGCGCGACTGCGAAAAAAGTTTCAGAATTCGTGAGGCTTTTCGATGCGAAAACAGCGTCAACTCCGCTTCGTTGGTCTGGTTTTACTAACCATTGTGATTGGCGCCTTTGTGGGACAGCGGGCGTTGCGTCCCCTATGGCGGCCCCCACGAATGCCTTCTATGACACGCCATAACGTAGGCGAGGTCCTCGAGGCGCTAGGTCCCGAAATCCGAACTCGTCTTCACCCTGTCTTTCACGATGCAGGTGTCTCCTATCCTCCGAACGAGCTCGCCCTGCTCGGATTCAAAGAAGAACGTTGCCTTGAGGTCTGGGCCAGTCGAGACGACGTGTGGCAGTATGTAAAGCATTATCCCATTCTGGGCCTCAGCGGTGGGCTTGGACCCAAGCTGCAAGAGGGCGATGGTCAGGTGCCGGAGGGGCTATATCGAGTTGAGGCGCTGAACCCCAATAGCCGATTTCATCTGTCCATACGGTTGGACTATCCCAATGCATTCGACCGGGAGCATGCAATGAGAGAAGGTCGACTCGAACCGGGTGGGGATATTTACATCCACGGAGGCACGGATTCAGTAGGGTGCCTCGCCGTAGGAGATCCGGCCATTGAAGAGCTTTTTGTTATTGTCGCCGAGACCGGAATGGAATCGGTCCGCGTTATACTGGCCCCCCGTGATCTTCGTCAACCCGACGCTAACTCCCCTGATCTCGAACTCCCCTGGAGCGATGCCCTCTATGACATGATTCAGGAAGAGCTGAACGCGTTCACACCCATTCCGGAAAGCCTATGATCGATTAGCCTGTTTATTTCGCCTCATATTGTTGAGGGAAGGCCTCATAGCCTGTCATATCGAAGGGCTTCGTGGCGCGCGTCCAAGGCAATTCGCATTGCGACAGCATACGACCCGTTATGGCGGCATCAACCAAAACTGTATCGATGTGGTTGATGAATTTCGTTCGTGTGGATGCAGATTCGCAAAGTCCGGACTCCGGGATGGACACCGTCTGCTGCGCCGATTCCTGAGCGCCATTGAGTAACAATATGGCCCCCTCCAGTTCGGCCAGCGGCATGAGCAGCGGTTCATCGCTTCCCTGAATCACCTCGATAAACCGGCGCAATAGCAAAGTAGACAAGGCATCTGGATCGGTTGGCGGGAGATGAGCGCCGGGCAGGTTTGCCCCTTCACCATCGGTCAAGCTGGCAATGCCTTTGTCTCCCACAATGCGCCATTGGCGGGGATGCTGCTGTTCCGCCGCATAGGTCGCATGGATGCATAGCTCAATGCCCGTGACTGTCTTTGCCCGCAAGCAGGCGGTATCTTCGGGTCCGCTATCTGCGATTCGATAACATTCCCCTTGAACCGATAGGGGTATGGCGAACTCATAGGGATCGTCCCCCGCAAGATAGGCGGCCATGTTCATCAACTCAAGCCCTAATTCAGGGAGGACGCCTTCTCCGGAGAAGCTTTGCCCGCCTAACGCCATTCGCCCGTGGGCGTGAACAGCGCGAATGGTTCCGAGCGCCCCCTCGCATAGGCGATGCTTGAGCATGACAGCCTCGGGTCGGGCCGCATCGGATAGATCAACCACTACAAATCGTTCGGTTTCCTCTTCGAGGGCGATTAGA
>PWNM01000367.1 GCA_003557825.1 Candidatus Hydrogenedentota bacterium
CAAGCAGGTCGAGGTCAGAGGTCCGTTGAACAGTTCCCAGCTGAAGCCTCCAAAGTGCGCCCTATGGGACGTAATGGTGTGACCATCAAACCGGATGCATTGCAGAATGACTCCACCGATCAGGCGCAAGGTGGGGCTCTGAAGATCGGTACCTTTATTCGGGCCTCCAGAAATCCGAGCGCCGTTCAACAAAATCTAGAAATGGATCTGGCTGCGAAGCTTATCGGACAGGCAAAGGCCTCCGAGTACATTGCGCCCCGGCAATGGGCCGTGCAAAACGCTCAACTGGACGGGTTGCATTATCGTCCTGGATCGGTTGAACCGGATGCGGCAGTGATGCGTTCTATGGCCAGGGAAAGCGTAGCTCGACCAAATCCAGGTATGAGCGTGCGGCAGGCGGTCTCGTTGTTGCAGGATGCCTATTCCGAACGGTCAGTGCCAACGCAATTTGAGGCAGTTGGTCAGCCGTCCGGCGCGCGTGTCGGCCAAGTCTTCGAGCTGTTGGTAAACAACAGCGTACCGAGTGGTGCGGATGCGCCAATCGGTTCGGCTTCGGGCGCTACGACGACGGCATTGCCCCGCGTATGGGCGACTCCGGAGATCCTGGGCGAGGTTACCGTCCAAAACGTCCGGTACTTGGTTGTTCGTGGCGAGGAAACCGTGACGGTGCGCCTTGTGCCTCCGTCGCTGGGTGAGGTGCGTATCGAAGTCACCCGAATGGACGATTCCCTATCGTTGCGGTTGGCATCGGCCAGTCCCACGGTTCGAACGCTTCTGGAAGGGCGAATGCCCGAACTGCGGCAACTGCTCACGCAAGACGGCTTTGACCTAACACGAACAACCGTCTCGGCCGATTTGACCGGTAGCCATCACGGAACGGAGACACCGGAACGTTCTCCGGCCCCCTTCGGGCAGCCAAGTCGAAGCGGTCCTCAGAATGGACGGGGTGAAACCGATGATCTATCCGGATCCAAGATGGAGCCTCGTATCCGCGAGCGGCGTCATGACGGCGCCCTCAGCATCTACGCATAGGCGACAGGAACGACCTTGAGGTCGGACTGTCGGGAAAGGAAAACCGTATGAATGCAAATGTAGCCTTTCAAGCCAACGTGACCGGCGCGCGGAGTCCGTCGGCGGCTGAACGTCAAGCTGCCCAGGAAGCCGTTTGGGCGCAAGCCCGCGCTACCCTCAACCCGGGCGTCCAGGCCAAAAGCGCTGCCAAGGCCGACGACGCCGCTGCGTTGCGGGAAATCCAGTCCGATATGGACCGGGACATGTTCCTTCAGCTACTGGTGAAACAGTTGCAGCAACAGGATCCGCTCGATCCTGTCGATAACAACGACATGCTGGCGCAACTGGCCCAGTTTTCGTCGCTCGAACAGATGAACAATCTGAATGAGAGTTTCGAGACGTTGAGCCAGACCCTGACACAACAAGGACTTGTCGGAGCCAGCTCGTTACTCGGCCGCAGTATTGAAGGCCAAACCACAGACGGGATAGCTGTGTCCGGCGTGGTGGATCGGGTGTTCATGGAAGACGGCCAGATCTATCTTCGGGTGGGTGAAAACATCCTGTCCATGGCCCGGGTAACGCAGATCGAGTAGGTGTAGCTATGGTCGACAAAATCCAATTCGGTCGGGTCGCGCCCATATCGGGGCAGCGACCGGCTACTGTCCCGAGTGCTCCGCCGAGTTCGACGTTCTCCGAAGTGATGGAGTCCACCCTTCGGAAGACCGATTCAGTTCAATTCTCGGCCCACGCAACCCAACGGCTTCGGGAACATGGCATTGCGTTGGATAGGGCCGACATGAGCCGCATCCAACGAGCCATCGATGGAGCCGCCGCGAAAGGGGCGGAGGAATCCCTATTACTCATGGATAAGCTGGCCCTGGTCGTCAGCGTATCCAATCGCACGGTGATAACCGCAGTTCCAACCAATGAACTGGAAGATCGGGTATTCACCAACATCGACAGTGCGGTAGTGGTGGCGGCGCGACCGCCATTGCCTCCGTTGTGAGCATGGTTTGTAACGGAACACTTTAACCGGGCTGGACCCTACGGGGAGGCCCTCGCATCGCCGACTGACCGAAGCGATGCAGGAGGAAATGTAGATGAATGTATCGTTATACACGAGCGTCACGGGAATGCTTGCCCATCAGCGACGCATCGACGTGATCGCAAATAATATCGCCAATGTCAACACGACAGGCTATCGGAAATCCCGGATGCAGTTCCAGGAGCTTTTTGCCGAGACCATTCAAGGAGCGCGCGGACCCGACGGAGACGTAACCGGCGGCACCAATCCCCTACAAGTCGGACGTGGCGTAAGCATCGGAGCCATTGATACGATCTTCACCCAGGCCCCCGTGGTCACCACCGGAGCCAAGACCGACCTGGCCATCGAGCGAGAAGGTTTTTTTGTCTTGCGTGATGATACCGGACTTTCCTATACCCGCGCCGGCGCCTTTTCCTTGAACCCCGATGGCGCGCTCATTGAGCCCGCGACGGGACAATTTGTGCAAGGGTACATTGCCGATGAAGACGGCGTCATTGACTACAATCAACCGGTCCAGGACATTGTGTTGCCTGTTGGAGGTCAGGTGCTGGTTCGAGAGACGAGCCAGATCAACCTCACCGGGAACCTGAATGCGGCTTCTCTAGAGGGGCAGACTGTGGTGCGGAATGTCCAGATCTATGACGGCATGGGGAGCACCCGCACACTGACCCTGACTTTCGAAAAGACCGCAGTGAAAAACGAGTGGGAATGGCAGGTGACTACCGATGACCCGGATATTGATACCGTTAATGTAGTCGGCGACAATACAATTACTTTCACCGATCGCGGTACAATCGACACCGGCGAAATCGGCACGGTCCAGATTAATTTCGATCCCGCTGCGCCTGCTGCTCCTGTTGATCCGCTCCAGTTTACTATCAACATGAACGATGTCGGGCAATTGGCCTCGGAAAGCGATGTAGCTATTTTTAGCCAAGACGGTTATCCACCGGGGCGACTCGATAGCTACGAGTTTGGCGGAGACGGTCTTATCGTCGGTATATTCACCAATGGGCTCACCATGGTGCTTGGTCAGGTTGCCTTGGCGAAATTCTCCAATAATGGAGGTTTGGCCCGTGAGGGGAATACTCAATTCCGCGAGACGCCCGCATCCGGACTGGCGCAGATCGGCGCCCCCAACACGGGTGGCCGGGGAAGTATCTCGAGCGGCGTACTCGAAGGGGCAAACGTGGATATCGGGACCGAATTCAGCGACCTGATTATCAGTCAGCGCGGTTTCCAGGCCAATGCGCGCGGATTCACCGTCTCGGACAACGTTCTTCAGGAAGCAGTCAACCTCATCCGATAATCAGGAGGTATAGTCGTGTTATTCCGGAAGCGGGCACTTTTCCCGCTTCCGGATTCCCTATAAAATGCAGGCTGAAAGAGTATTTCTGGAATATTTAAAACGAATATTCCGGATATGTGCTGCAGATGATCTTGTCGCAGCATGCCGTGCATGGTACAATAGGCCTAAGTAGCGTAGTTTTTCGAACAAGAGGGGACGTGGTCGCATACCGATGGATATCGCAACCATTGTAGGGCTCATTGCAGGCATTGGACTCGTAATCTCCGCCATCATCATGGGCGGGAACTCGTTGATTTTCGTCAATATCCCCGCTGTGATGATCGTGCTGGGGGGAACGTTGGCGGCGACACTAATCAACTATCCATTGTTTAATGTGCGCAGTGTGCTCGCAACCGTCAAGAATGCCTTGTTCCACAAGGAAACGACTCCCGAGAGTTTGATCGCCAAACTCGTGAATTTCGCCACGGTTGCCCGGCGTGAAGGAATCCTGGCTCTCGAAAGTCATGCCAGCGAGGCGGGCGACGAATTCCTCGAGAAAAGCGTGCAGTTGGCCATTGATGGTACCGCCCCTGAGTTGATCAAAGATATCCTAACCACCGAGTTGGCCTTTTTGGAAGATCGGCATGCCATGGGGCAATCCATTCTGATCGCCATGGGCACCTTTGCGCCGGCTTTCGGCATGATAGGCACGCTCATCGGTCTTGTCAATATGTTGGCCACGTTGGATGATCCGTCCCAAATTGGAGCAGGCATGGCCGTAGCGTTGATCACCACCCTCTACGGCGCGCTCATCGCCAATCTGGTTTTCCTCCCTGCCGCCGGAAAGCTTCGCGTACGCACCAGCAACGAGCTTCTGGCAAAAGAGGTCATTATCGAAGGCATCCTCTCGATCCAATCCGGCGATAACCCACGGATTGTCGAGCAAAAATTGAAGGCCTTTGTTTCACCGGATATCCGTCAGCGGATTGAAGTGCGTCGGTAACGGAATGTAACGGATGGGGGAAAAACGTCGGAAAAAAAACAACCAGGACAGCGGCGGCGCGCCTGCCTGGATGGTGACCTATGGCGACCTAATGAGTCTCCTGCTCACCTTTTTCGTGTTGTTGCTCTCGTTCTCGACCATCAACGAAGAGGATTTCCGCGAGGCGATCATGTCGTTGCGTGGGGCCTTGGGCGTATTGCCGCGCCATACCAGCCCGGTAATGCCGTTCATGGCCGATGCCCAGACCTCCCGAAGCCGCGCCATAGAGCGTGTCGCTCGAGATTTACAGCGCCGAATGCAAATCCTGGGTTATGACAAGCTGGTGGATGTCGAGATGGACCTCGAACGCGGCGGCCTTACCATCAATCTGCCCAGTCAGGTCTTGTTTGCCACGGCCAGCGCCGAGGTCAAACCGGACGCTTATCCTGTCTTAAGTGATGTGGCAACCATTTTGGGCGACGTGCCCGATGCTTTTGTGGAAATTCGAGGACATACGGACAGTCGGCCCCTGAGCCCTACGCCCCTGTTTCGAGACAATTGGGATCTAAGCTACCATCGCGCAAAATCGGTCATGGAATTCCTTCGCGAGGCGGGTGATCTGCCCGAAGAGGATTTTGAGGCTATCGCTTGCGGACCGACTCAGCCGGTTGCCACCAATGAAACCGAGGAAGGGCGTCAGGCCAACCGCCGGGTCGAGTTATTTGTCCGTGGCAATTTCCCGCCGGAAGTGCGCGAGGATCTGCTCGACCGTATCGAGAGAGAGCTGCCGGTGGAAGACAATGAACGCAATGCGCTAGATAACGCCATTCGAATCGTGAGGTAATCCTACTATGGCTGATGAACAAAATGATGCTCCGGAGACCACCGGCAGGGCCAAAGGTCTTCTAAAACGCATTGGGATCGCGATCCTGCTGGTATTGCTTGCAGCGGGGGCCGCTGTGGCCTTTGGGCTGTTTGTGTTTATCCCTTGGCTCGAGCAGGAGCCCTCGCCCGATCCGGAGATTCCCCGTGGGGCGGTAATGGTTCGATTTGATAGGGCCAATACTACCGCGGTGATGCCGCCCAACAGCAATCTGCCTGCTTCGCTCCTGATGTACCAGGTTTCCTTTTTGTGCTCCAATCAGACCACAGCCCAGATCGTCCAGGA
The DNA here is from genome assembly GCA_003557825.1 of Candidatus Hydrogenedentota bacterium. Lineage (GTDB taxonomy): Bacteria > Hydrogenedentota > Hydrogenedentia > Hydrogenedentales > SLHB01 > PWNM01. The sequence continues at coordinate 5,495 of PWNM01000367.1, forward strand.
AAACCGGGCATGGTTTTCTGATATGCTCCGAGAATTGCACAGTGATCATCCTCGGGAATACCTGGACAATCCGATGCTTCGGCGGAGTATCCAGCAGCAGGCATTGACCAAGGCCAACGAGATCCTCAATACATTGCAGGGAGGAGCGAATCCTCGCAATAAGATCATAAAAGTGCTTCACGAGGAGTTTTTCGTCTATGATCAATAGGCGGACGCGCACGAACGCATTGTAAGGCGAAACACGAACCACCGAAAGAGAGCATGGGAGCTGCATACGACAACAAGGGCCGCCCGGCAAGCCGACGAAAACGCGAGTCGGCGGGCGCTCATGGGCATACCTTCGACGAAGTTCATCCCACGGGCGCACCCGATGAACACCTCGACATTTCCGATATGCACAATGTAAAACTTGCGATCACGGCGGACCTGGGCGAGTGTACCATGCTGGTCCGCGAGGTGATCGAACTGCAGAAAGGCTCGGTGATTCGCCTCAACAAGCTGGCCGGCGAGATGACCGATGTGTTCGTCAATGGATTGCCCTTGGCCAAAGGGGAAGTAGTTGTCATTGGAGATATGCTCCATGTGCGCATCGGGGAGATCATTGGGGCGGAAGGAAAGTCGGAAGAATCCGACGTTGAACATGACGACGATATGGACAACCGCTAAATGTGTCGTCGCTCTTTGTGCGGGACTTCTTCTGATAGCAGCGGCGGTTCCCGAGGTTCCTCTGTTGCCAGAAGCCCCGGAAGGGATCAATGATCTCGAGCTAACCCTGCCCCCGGAGACCGAATTTTATCACGAACCAGTCGTGGAACCCTCCGAAGAGCAACCCAGGCCTGAAGAGCGCCGTAGCTCCATTGATTTTGAACGGGTCGGAGCCGAGATGCGGGGCATGGCGGAGCGAGACGAGACGGACGAAGGCAGGGGCTTCTTGGGCAGACGGCGCGGTTCAGGCCCGAACTACCTTCAGGTTCTTGCCTCACTGCTTTTGGTGCTCGGATTGATTCTATTGTTGAGCTACGCCATGCGGCGCTTTGGGAAAGGAACGCCCCTCATGGGCGGCGCAGGACTGGGCAAGGTACTCGGCCGTATCTACCTCACGCCCCGGTCGAGTCTCCATTTCGTCCGCGTCGGCGAGCGCGTACTGGTCATCGGCGTATCCCCCGCCCAGGTCTCTCTGGTGTCTCAGTTCGACGCCGAGACCTTCGAAGCCCCGGTTTTGCAGGAGCCGGCCTCTGAGTCTTCTCCAAACGATGCCCCCGAAAACAGCCGGAAGAACATCGCCAGTTTCTTGGACCATCTACAGAATCGGACCGCTCCGCCCGAATCGGACTCCTCCAGTGTGGTGTCCGACGATGAGATCGCCTCGCTGCGCAACGAAATCCAGCGGTTGCAGGCCTACCTAAAAGAGGGGCGGCGCGGTGATTCCGATGCATAAACGCGCCATCGTAATCGTCCTTGCCGCGGCGTTCATGCTGCCGGCCGGCGGAGCTGTCGCCCAGGACGAAGCCACCCCCGCGACCTTTATCGAACAACTGCTGACCGGAGCCGAAACGGCCACCACGCCCGGCCAGATCTCGACCACGCTCCTGCTCTTTTTCCTGCTTACCATCTTATCCTTGGCCCCGGCCATTCTGGTCATGACCACCTCGTTTACCCGGATTATTGTCGTCCTCGGCTTTCTGCGCCAGGCCATGGCCACCCAACAATCGCCGCCCAACCAAGTGCTCATCGGGCTGGCTCTGTTTCTGACTTTTTTTGTCATGTCGCCCACCTATGTGCAGGTGTACGACAACGCCGTTGCGCCTTATATCGCCCAGGAAATCGATGCCAATGAAGCCCTCGAGGCCGGCCTCGATCCCTTGCGCATGTTTATGTTCCGCCAGGTCCGCGAACGGGATCTTGCCCTTTTCCTCAACATCACCGGCCAGGCCCAACCCCAAACCGAAGCCGATGTCTCCACGGTCGTCCTAATCCCCGCGTTCATCATCAGCGAACTGCGCATCGCGTTCCAGATCGGTTTCGTCATCTACATCCCCTTTCTCATAATCGACATGGTCGTCGCCAGCACCCTCATGGCCATGGGCATGATGATGCTCCCGCCCGTGTTTGTATCTTTACCGTTCAAGATCATCATGTTCGTGCTGGCCGACGGGTGGTACCTGCTCGTCGAGGAACTTGTAACCAGTTTCCGATATACGTAGTGTAGAAGGCAGGATGTTTCGTAACCGCGGCTCAACATAGGCCTCGTGAAAAACTATGGATAAAGTGCCCATTATCATCATCGTCGCCGTACTGGTGCTCATCCACGTGGTGCTCTATCTATCCCTGCGCCCCGTTGATATCGAGCGTATCCAGACCCGACTCGAACGGGACGGTCTGGATATCTCCAGTTTTGAGGCCATCGAACGGCCCAGCCACAACGCCGCCGAAGAATGGATCATGTGGGTTCAGGACGACGCCTTCGTCCAAGTCTTTCGCTTCGACGACCAAGACCGCTTCGAAGCCTGCTTCAACCTCTACCGCGATTCCCGTCAAGCCCGCCAGGCCCTCAACCGCCACGCCGGCCGCGGCATCCGCGGCGATACCGCCGGCCCCACCGTCGTCGCCCAAAACGGCTGGTTCATCCTCACCGTTACCTCCCACAACGAAGACCTCCGCAACCGGATCATCCAGCTCTTCCGAAGCCTATAGGGCGTCCAGTCTCAGATTTGGTTCAGGCCGATTTTCTGGTGGCGTGTCCAAGTTGATATCCAGCGTGGGATCTGCGATAACGTGTATGGAATGCAGCATCAGAACATCGAGCCAGAGATGGCCAGGGGAGTGAACCATGAGTATCCGCCGCCGTGATTTCCTAAAGACAGCCGCATTTTCGACGATGGCCGCCGGGCTATCCCGTCATGCTGTGGCGCAAAATCCCGATATTGCTGGATTCGACGACACCGAATCGACAGTCCAGGCCGATACGGTATGGGAGCCCGTCTCCGATCGGAAAATTCGGGTGGGTATTGTCGGCTATGGCGTGTGCAAGTTTGGGGCAGCTTTTGGCTTCCAAGATCACCCTAACGTTGACATCATCGCTGTGAGCGATCTGATTCCCGAACGTTGCGAGGGCCTTGCCCGGGCCTGCCGATGCGAGAAGACCTATCCAAGCCTGGAAGAACTCGTCAAGGACGACGATATCGAGGCCGTATTCGTCGCTACCGATGCTCCAAGCCATGCCCAGCACTGTATCGACGTGATGAACCATGGCAAACACGTAGCCACAGCAGTTCCCGCCGTTTTTGGCTCCCTTGATGATGCCGAACGGGTGTTTGAGAAGGTCAAAAGTACCGGCCTGACCTACATGATGTTCGAAACCTCCTATTACCACAACGAGTGCTATGCTATGCGCGCACTTTATGAGGCGGGAGCCTTTGGCAAGATGGTTTACTCAGAAGGTGAATACTACCATTATGCTTCCGAGCCCATCGATTCCTTCAAGGGATGGCGGATCGGAACACCCCCTCAATGGTATCCAACCCACTCCAATGCTTATTATAACGGCGTGACCGACGGGCAGTTTACGGAAGTGTCTTGTATGGGTATTCCGAGCGTTATTTCCCATCTTCAGCCGGAGAACAACCCGTACCAGAATCCCTTTGGCACGGAGATTGCCCTATTCCGAACAAGCGAGGGGGGGATGGCTCGCATGGCCGTAAGCTGGGATACTCCGGGACACGAAGGTGAAATGGGCCGGGTCCGGGGTCAGAAAGGCGCCATGACAGGCATGCACTTTGCCTCTCCCTACCCTGCCCCCGAGGTGCGCCTCGATAAACCGCCGCTCCCGCCCGGGGTCGACCCTGGGGGGCACGGCGGATCCCACGGTCATCTTATGAACGAGTTTGTGATGGCCCTCCTCCAGGAACGTACGCCGCAAATGGATATCGCCCAATCCCTCAACATGACCGTCGCTGGAGTAGTCGCCCACGAGTCTGCGTTAAAGGACGGCGAACTACTTAAGATACGGCAGTATACCCTGTAGAACGAGACACTAGGCTAGTGTATTAGATTTGGCCGTGATGCTTGCTGCGCGGATGGACCAAAGTCAATTTATTCGCGCAAGACGACGATGCAACAGGGGGACGATTATGAGAACGGTATCAAAGCATGATATCGCCGAGATCGCCTTGGTCATGGTGGTCCTTGGGTTTATGTTTCATGTGTTCTCCGAGCTGGCATTGATGATAAGCTTTTCACATCCATTTAAGATGGGGCTTTGGGAGAGTGTCAAAGTTTTTGTTCCTATGGGCGGGGTAGTCCTGTCGCTCGCCCTCGTAGGTCTGGCGGGCATATTATGGAAGCGAAAGAGGATCCTGGCGTGGCTATTTCCCGATTCTGACGCTGCCGTGGGCGGTGTTTCGGTTCCCCAAAGGCTCGCGGATTTTGGATTCTGGGTCCGACTATTCGGTATCTGGATTGTCTTGTCCCAAAGCGTAGACCTAATCAGATATCTTTTCCCGCGCCCTCCCATGGTCGATGGAATTAGTGTCATACAATCTGGAAACATTCCCTCATCAACTGCCAATATCGTCTTGGGGGTTGTGCTCATCTGGCAGGCGTCCGCCATTGCCCGATTCCTGGGTAGCGTTGGACACCGCACTGGAGCGCAATCTTTGGAAAATCTTTACTCGGATCCGGATGGTACGGGGGGAGACAGATGAAGCCCATAACAAAGCGCGACATAGCCGAGATTGCCTTGGTCATGTTGATAGTCGGTTTTATGCTCAGAGCTTTTGGCGGCCTGGTCCTGATGCTCAGTTGGATGGCCCCATGGCGGCAGGGCTTTTTCGAAAGCGCTGCTCTGGCGTTCTTTTTGGATGCGCTGTCCTTTGGGATTGTCCTTGTTTGTATGATTGGCCTACTGTGGAAACGATATGCCATTCTGGGGTGGCTATTTCCCGAATCGGACTCTGAGGAAGGCGGTGTTTCCGTGCCCGAGGTGCTTGCGGCTTATGTGTTTTGGATCCGTTTGTTCGGGATATGGATTATTCTGTCTTTGGGGATGCAGCTGGTTCGTTATCTGATTCCGGCTCCCTTTTCGGTATTTGAATACACCAAGCTGCAGATGATTTTGAGGGGCATTCCATCGGCGATCGCCACTGTTGTACTGGGCCTTGTGGTCATCTGGCAAGCTCCCACCATTGCCCGTTTCGTCGAATGGCTTGGCCATCGCGGAGAGGGGCAATCAGAGGGCGGCACATCATCCGGTGCAGATGGCGCCGCGTAGTGCGTAACTATAGTAGCGCCGCCGAATACCTTATAGGTGAACCGTTTCCTCCGCCTGTTGGGCTGCCTCAAACACCAACGCCAATATCCCCTCGACGATACGCTCGGCGGCGGCAGGAACGGCGAGGGACGCGGCGGCGTGTCCCATGGTTTCCAAGTGTTTGGGATCGCCCAGTAGTTCGCGGAGCAATAGGACCAACCGTTCGCCGGTGCAGTCATGATCGAGCAGAACCACTGCCGCGTGCCGTTCTTCGAAGGCCCGGGCGTTTTCCTCCTGGTGGTTGTCGGTGGCGTGGGGATAGGGAACGAGAATGCTCGGCCGTCCCATGGCGGCGATCTCGGCGGTGCTCGACGCGCCTGCCCGACTCACGACCAGGTCGGCGGCAGCGAAGGCCTGGGGCATATCGTCAATGAAGGCGAACACCTCGACCCGTGCTGCGCTTTGGCCGGCGGCGGACCGGGCCTCGGCGGCATCGGCCTGCCC
>PWNM01000422.1 GCA_003557825.1 Candidatus Hydrogenedentota bacterium
CCTGAACTGCAACGGGTTACGCAACCCCCAACCATACATTAACCATACATTAACCATACATTAACCATACATTAACCATACATTAGGAACGGGAAGGGATGCGGCACCCGGTCGCGCCGAAGGCGCATACCCTTCCGCCGCCTGGTAGATCCTATAACCATTCTATCCCTGTCTTGTTCCATAGTCGCACCGTCGGAAAATCCGGTCATTGATAAACCAGCTTAATCCCGCCGAGTTTCACATTCCCCGCTCCACACCGCCTTCAATCCCAGTAGTGACCGTGAACAGTTGGTGAATAGTCCGTGAATAGTTTACCGGAAACTATTCACATCCGTAAACCTTTCAATAAAAAGGTGTTACGGACTTAAAAACCTGCATTGTGAAGGGTTGAATAGTTATTTCCTAAAAGTCCCCCTAAGGGAGCCTTATAAAGGGAGTAAAGAAAGAGATAAGAAGGGAGAGTGTACTATATAGGGAAAAAGATTCGGTAAAAACCCTTCAACTATTCACAGGGCAGCTTAACCCCCTGCAATAAAGCCGTTTACATTTTCAGCAACTGTTCACAAACCCTTCACAGACCCTTCACGCCGGCTCCGTCCGTCCGCCCGCTCTTTGTCCCCCTGTCTTGGCAAGGGGCAAAAGACATCCTCCACCCGCCCGCCAAGGCCGGTGTGCCGGACCCTCCGAACGGGGGCTCCTGAAGCACTTTGCCAGTCAGGGGTTTCAGAAGTATGGTATCCATTGTAAGTTGATTTTGACCAACTAAAAAAGAAACTGGCAAATGACCTTCAATCAACTACTCGACAACTACCGCCGTTCCGCCTTTTCCGAACGGGACAAGGGAACCCGCTTCGAACGGCTCATGCAGGCGTACCTAATGACCGATCCGAAGTACGCCGCCCGCTTCAAGCGGGTCTGGCTCTGGAACGAGTTCTTCGGGCGCAAAGACTTCGGCGGGCGCGACATGGGCATTGACCTGGTGGCCGAAACCCTGGACGGTGAATACTGGGCGGTTCAGTGCAAGTGCTACCGTCAGGAGGCGGTTATCGACAAATCCGAGGTGGACACATTTCTCGCCACCTCCGGGCGAGAATTCACCGACCAGGACAACCGCACCGTCCGCTTCGCCCATCGGCTGTGGCTATCCACCACCAACAAGTGGGGGCGCAACGCCACCGAGACCATCCAGAATCAAAGCCCGCCCGTCACCCGCGTCAATCTCTATGAACTGCGGGAGGCACCCGTTGACTGGGACAAGATCGAGCAGGGGATAACCGGCGAAAGCGCCAGGATAGAAAGGAAGCTGCTGAGACCGCACCAGAGAAGGGCGCTCGAACAAACCCACGACTACTTCAAGACGGCGGACCGGGGCAAGCTGATCATGGCCTGCGGCACCGGCAAGACCCTGGTATCCCTCAGAATCGCCGAGAATGAAACCGACTCCAGCGGCCTGGTTCTGGTTCTCGTCCCCTCCATCGCCCTCATGGGCCAAACCCTGCGAGAATGGTCGGCGGACGCCATGGAGCCGCTTAACGCCATCTGCGTGTGCTCGGACGCCGAAGTCTCGCGCGCGAAAACCAAACGCGAATACGACAATGCCGAATTCAGCGTGGTCGATCTGGCCCTGCCCGCATCCACCAACGCCGAAAACATCCTCCGTCAGTATCGGCACTTGCGTCAACATCGCAATCGCGGCATGACCGTCTTCTTTTCCACCTATCAATCCATCGAGGTCGTGGCCCGCGCCCAAAGCCGCATCATCGCCGCCAGCGACGGGTCGGGAGCCTTCGACCTGATCGTCTGCGACGAAGCCCATCGCACCACCGGAGTCGCGCTCGCCCCGGAGGACTCTTCAGCCTTCATCAAGGTTCACGACAACGACTTCATCCAGGCCCGCAAAAGACTCTACATGACCGCCACCCCGCGCCTCTACAGCGAGGATGCCAAAAGCCGCGCCATCGAGTCCGAAGCCATCCTCTGCTCGATGGACGATGAGAAACTTTACGGACAGGAGATATACCGCCTTGGCTTTGCCGATTCCGTCGAGCAGGGCCTGCTTGCCGACTACAAAGTCCTGGTCCTGACCCTCGGAGAGAACGACATCTCGCCCGCCCTGCAGAAAAGTATCGCCGACAAGAACAGCGAAATCAACTTCGACGACGCCGCCAAGCTCGTCGGCTGCATCAACGCCTTGTCCAAGCAGATCATCGGCGACGACGGCGCCATCACCATCCAGGACCCCGAACCAATGCGCCGGGCCGTCGCCTTCTGCCAGTCCATCAGAGCCTCCAGGAAAATCACCGAAAATTTCAATACCGCCGCCGAAGGCTACCTGGAATCGCTGCCGCGCGAACAGCAGGAGAAAATGGCCTCGGTCTCGGCCCGCCATGTCGACGGCACCATGTCCGCCCCCGAGCGCGATGAATTGCTCGCCTGGCTCAAGCAGGACAGCGAGCAGAGCGGGCAGTGCCATGTCCTGACCAATGTCCGCTGCCTCAGCGAAGGTGTCGATGTGCCCGCTCTCGACTCCGTGATGTTCCTCTCGCCCCGCAACTCCCAGGTCGAAGTCGTCCAGTCCGTCGGCCGCGTCATGCGCAAAGCCCCGGGCAAAAACTACGGATATATCATCATCCCCGTAGTTGTCTCAGCCGAAACCGAGGCCGACGAAGCCCTCGACAAAAACCAGAACTACAAAGTCGTATGGACCGTCCTCAACGCCCTGCGCGCCCACGACGACCGCTTCAACGCCATTGTCAACAAGATCGAGCTGAACAGGAACCGGCCCGAACCCATCACCGTCGGCCGCCCCGCCATCACCTAC
>PWNM01000176.1 GCA_003557825.1 Candidatus Hydrogenedentota bacterium
CAGGTAGCCGCCCCAAAGCGGGCGGCCACCTGAGAGTGTTTGGCGGCCACGTCGGTCCGACGCGTCGGGTGGGGATTACGAGGTGTCGGGTGTCGGAACGCCCGCCTGCCTGGCTGCGGGCAGGAAGGGGGACATGACGCTTGGTAATTGGATATTCCTTGTTGGATATTGGATATTCAACTTTGGTTTTTCCTTTTTATCACCTACCCTAAAAGGTTAGCATATAATCCGCGTTCTTATCAGTTTTAAAGCTGATCACATCCGGCGAAACTCTTTTCGCTTCAATGGTCTTCCCGCCGCTGATCACCGTGGTCTTGGCGCCGGGACATCTCACGATGGCGTCCTCACCCAACGTGGAGCGAATCGTCACCTGCGCTGGCTTGCTCGCTTGCCATGCAATATCCAGCGTGATTCCACCTCTCCTCTCGCTCATTTGGCAGCTTTTGCCAGATATATATTTTTCATTACCTTCTATCCTATTATAGACTGTTTCGTGAAAGATCTCTGTCAAATCACTTCTTCAACGTCAGCCTGATGTACCTGACCTCTCCGACACTGGAGCCGGGGATATCGGATGCTGAAAGAATCAGTTTATCGGTGCCCGCGTCCAGGCGGAGCACGCCCATATTCATCGGTTTGAAATCCTTGACGAATGACTCGTCGCGTGGACTGCGATCCTCTGCCGCCCCTATGGCCGGCGGATCGTTAGGTTCGGTTATTTTGGCACTGACCGTGCCACTTTGGGATTGCAGCGTGATGGTGGAGCCAACCGCGTCAGCCGGACAGGTATACCACAGTTCTACCTCGTACTCACCGGCTGTCAGCACGTCAACCGACCAAGTAATGCTGTCCGAAGGCTTCGTCCAATTCGTGAAATAGGAACAATTAGGCCAGCGACTGCTGCGCGTAATGCCACCCGATGTCCTGCCATCATCTGCCGGCAGCAAAGTGACAGGTGCCCCGCCTACCGGTGGGAGTCGTGAACCCTGATTCCGTCGTTGCGAGTAAACGTCCCTCTTCCACGTATCGCCAGCTTCCTTAAGCGCTGCGGTCTGTTCCGGGTATTTCCCGCTGATATCGTTACGCTGCCCCGGGTCTGCTACCATGTCGTAGAGTCTGCCTTGACGGTCCAAACGGTACTGTTGGGTACGCACACTGAGGCTCCCATTCCAGTAGTTATAGATCATGCGATCCGGCCATTCTTCACCCGTACCCTCCAGTAGTGGCCAGAGGCTGATGCCGTCCAGCGGCTTATCACCCAAAGGTTTGATTCCTGCAGCGTCGCTCAAGGTGGGAAGAAGATCAATCCCCGCGGCGATTTGCGGAATGCTGATACCGGGCTTAATACGTGCCGGCCAGCGAATCAGGAAAGGAACTCGCACGCCGCCTTCATCCGTCGAACCCTTTGTTCCTCTCATTCCATCGTTCCAACGGTTGCCGTTAGGCCCATTATCACTGAAATAAATGACGATCGTGTTTTCGGCAAGATTCAAGTCATCGAGCTTTTTCAGAATGCGACCCACATTCCAATCAATATTTTCGCACATGGCATAGGCAGCTTTGGTATGATTATTAAATTCGGTTTTTTCGAACTTCTTAAAGAACTCATCGGGCACTTGCATGGGCGAATGCGGGGTGGGATACGGCAAATAAAGAAAGAACGGTTTGTCGCGATGCTTCTCCATAAAGGCCATGGCATGATCTGTGAAATCATCCACGATATAACCATTGCCACGCACCATTTCGCCATTGTGATCCAGCATTGGGCTGAAGTAATGGCCCCAATGCCCTGAACAGAAACCGTAGAATTCATCAAACCCGCGTGCATTCGGATGGTAGGGAACCTGACTGCCATTGTGCCATTTGCCGAATGCGGCAGTAGCGTAGCCGGCAGACTTAAAGGTTTGCGCAATGGTTGACTCATCAAGATTGAGTCGTTCACGGCCGGCGTCGACACCGACAACCCCTGCCCGCGGATGATAGCGCCCGGTCAGGAATTCAGCACGCGTTGGCGCGCAAACGGCACAAACATAAAAGCGATCGAACATCGCGCCATCTGTCGCCAACGAATCAATATTCGGCGTAGCCAGATGGCGGTTCCCATGCACACCCAGATCGCCCCACCCCTGATCATCACTCAAAAAGATAACAACATTCGGTTGGGGGGACTCAGCCCGGGCCGCCGTGCTCCACAAGCTCAGTAGGAGTGCGGCCACAACATTACTCAAAAATAGTGATTTCATAATATGATTTCCCTCATCTGTAACTTCAATCTTGAGTGAGTGGGTTCATTGCACATCAAGCACCTGACCGGCGGCGAGCAGACGCGGGCGAAGTTTCTCATATTCCAGAGATTGCACAGCGAGATCATGCTCGATGCAAAGGTCGGCGGCGATGACGGCGGATTGGGCGAGGATCATGAAGACCGGCTCCATCCGGATCGACCCGAAGGCGATGTGGCTCGCGGAGAGGCTCCATGGCACGAGGAGGTTCTCGCATTCGCCTTGTTTCGGGACGATGGCGCGGTAGGAAACCGGGTAGGCTCCGGGAATCCGCACCTGGACGTCACCCTCGTTTTTCACCATGCCGTTGTGGACGTAACGTTGGACGTTGTGCGAGTCCATGGTGTAGGCGGCGAGCCCGATGGATTCGGGCACGGGTTCGCGGCGCCTGCAGTGATGCTCGGTCATGACGAAGTCGGACACCATGCGGCGCGCCTCGCGGACGTAAATCTGGTGTGGCCAGTGGCCGTTGTCGGTGAACTCATCGCGTGGCAGACCCCATTTCGAGTATTGCTTTTGGATGTTTTCCGGCACGC
>PWNM01000401.1 GCA_003557825.1 Candidatus Hydrogenedentota bacterium
CAGAAGGTGAAGAGTAAGGTACACCCGATACCCACCCCTACGGCGCGCCCATCGCCAATGGTGGTGAAGAACCCCAGCAGGTAAAGCCCCAACAATCCGCCTGCCGTCAGCGCTCCCAGCACCGTACCCGTATCGAGTAACGTTCGGCTTTCCGTGAGGGCAAGGATCGCCGCTCCCAGTATCATCAGCACCGATGCCGCGATGGCCACCAGTCGGGCCGCGATAAGGTAGTGTCGATCGGTGCAGCCGGGGTTTACCCACCGACGGTACACATCGACGATGCTGATGGTAGCGATGGCGTTGATGCTTGAATCGAGAGACGACATGGCCGCCGCCAACGTGGCCGCCATAACAAGTCCGGCGATGCCTGCGGGCAGGTAGTTGATGACGAAGAAGGGCAAAATCTGTTCAGCTTGGGCTCCGCCCTCTCCGGTGAGCATGGCCAATGCCGGCTCCGACGGATTGACCTTGAAAAAGACATACAGGGCCGTGCCCAGAAACATGAAGAATCCCCAAATCGGCACGCTCGAGCCGGCGCAAATCCACATGGCGCGGCGGGCGTCTTTCGTGCTCCGGGATGCGCAATACCGCTGCACCACATTTTGGTTCGCGCTGTATTCAGCAAGCCAGTTGGTGAGGCCGATGAACAACATCATCAGCGCGGTCCGCTCGAAGAAGGTAAAGCGCCAGGATACAGCGGTCAGCGAACCGTCTTCCGCCGGATCGGCAAACTGGAGTTTTCCATCGGCCCACGCCGTGGAGATGATCTCGCCCAAGCCGCCCGGAACGCCGCCCACAATAACCGCCAGGCACACAATCCCCCCTGCCACCAATACGACCGTCTGGGCCACATCCGTCCAGACCACCGCTTCAATACCGCCGGCAACCGTATAGAACGCCACAAATACCCCGCCCACCAAGATACAGACTTGAACCGGCAACCCGGTCAGTTCATGAACCAGCAGCGACAGAAGGAACAAGATGATGCTCAGCCGAACGACCTGCCCAATGATGAACGCGCAAGCCGCATACAACCGGGTACCCGCACCGAACCGGCCCTCCAGGTATTCGTAGGCCGACGTAACCCCGGATTGCCGGAAAAAGGGCAGAAAAAACACGGACGCGACTAAAACGGCCACGGGCAACATGAAGTTGGGCAGCATACGGAGCCATGCGGTTTTATATGCATCCGCCGGATAGGCAAGGAAGGTTACCGAGCTGATCGACGTGCCCACCATCGACAACCCGATGGCCCAACCCGGAAACGACCGGTTGCCCAAAAAGTACTCCTCGGTACTCCGGTTCTTTCGGGCGAAATAGAGCCCCGCCAACGTTATGCCCCCAAAATAGGCCAACAACACGATCCAGTCGAACATGCGCATTGTATCGGGCTCCCCTTTTGCTGCTATGCGGTCCCCACCCCCGCCTTACCTCAAGGGCGTCGGGTCATTATTGCAGGCACGCCTGGCTGAGACAAACCGTGCCCCCAGAATGGACGGCGTTATCTTGACCCCATGGCGGTATCCGGATGTCTGAAGGCTAATCCGGGTTAAAGAAAATACCGCTTAATCAGGCGACCTACGCGACGGAACGTACCGGCCGGCCCGGCAAACGCACGAACATGGCCGTTGCGGGCAGCCATGCGGTGTTGGAAAGCATGGCGCACAATACCCACAGCGCCAATGTATTCGGGGGACGTAATGGAATGGGGTAATACGCTCAAGGCCGTCGGCGTCCCCACCCGGCACGGCGTCTGGAAGATGGCTTCGACAAGCAGATCAACGTTGCCAATGCGGGCCGCGCCGCCTGTTAAGACAATGCCTCGTACCAAATTCTTGCTGAGACCCCGCGAGTTTACGTATTGCCGTACGCGGCTCATCAATTCCTTGGCACGTTCAAAAACGATGGCATCGTAATGGGCGCGATCAACCACCGTGGGGGCCCCGGGGACTGCGGTTTTAAGCTTGATATGAGGGACATCGTCTGCATTCGAAGCATTGCCTGACCGCCCGTCGTCCTCGTCGTATTCGGCATCGATAAGCGATTCGGCGATGCCATATTCGAGGATCAGTTCATCCGCTTCCTCAAAGCTGATCTGCAGTCCCGCCGCCACGTCGCGGGTGATATGGTACCCGCCCATCTCGAAGGAGTGGCTGCCGAGAATGCGCATCTCGCGGTAGACGGCGAGCCCCGTGGTGCTGCGGCCCAGATCAAAGACAGCCACACCCAGCTCCATATCCTCCGGGGTAAGGCATCCCAACGAGGCGGCAATCGGCAGGAAGATCATGTCCTCCAGATCGCGGCCCACCGACTCGATACATTGGGTGATGTTCTCTTCGATGACGCGGGGGAGACGGGCCAGGTGCATGCGGGTTTTCAACACCTGGCCGCGAATGCCCAGCGGATTCAATACGCGCAGATCATCGACGTACCATTCCTGGGCGGTAATCGACGAGGTAATGTGCCGGCCGGCAGCCAGGATATCGCGCGAGGCCAGGTCGCGCACTTCGAGCATGTGGTCTTCTTCCACCACATCGTGGGTGATTTCAACAACACCCTCTCGTACAAAGGTTTCGACGTTACGGCCGTTAATGCCGCAAAATAAGGAGTGAACCGCTATGCGGGCTTCTTTCTCTGCAGCGGTAAGGGCGTTTTTCAGGGCGATCTGGGCGGCATTGCGGTCCTGGATAACCCCCTGCGAGATGCATCCATGGCTGGGGGCAGTCCCATGTCCAAGGACCTCGATGCTGCCATCGTGACTTTGCCGAGCGATGAGGACGCGGATCTCCCGCGAGCCGAAATCCACCACTCCGACCGTGTCGTTTCTGTATCCCACTGAAAAGCCTTTACCATAACCTCCCGTTCCCCTTCGATATGGAACGGTTGGGTTTCATGTTCCTTTGCAATCGCTTCGCCCCCCACGTTGACAGCGGGACGGAACGGACCTAAAACAGCAACTCGTTCTCGCCGTTTTCCCCCTTGGTGGTCTCGGCGCTGCAGATTTGGGCAATTGTGCGCTCGATGTCGGCGTAAGAGTTGCGTTGCCGTTCGAGCATCTCCCGGGCCCGTTCCATGGCGGCCTCGTTTTCGGCGCGTTTGCGTTCGAGGGCCTTGACCCGTTGTCGGGCATCTTCAAGCGCTACACGCGCGTCCATCTCGGCCTGCTGCGCTTCTTCGAGCCGCCGTTGGATATCGGTCTCGTGGGTCTCGGATTGGAAATACCGTTCCTTGGTTTCATCTCGACGCCGCACGGCATCGTCGCGCTGGAGTTGCAGCGCACGGATCTGCTCGTCGATTTCGTTGATCAACGCATCGGCATGCTCGAGCTCTTGGGCGACTTCGCCCTTTTGGCCCTTTGCATCGACCAATTGCTGTTCGCTCTCGGCCACCCGATTTTCGGAATCGGCGACGGATTCCTCGATTTCATGCACATGTCCGCGGGCCTGATCGGTCTCTTCCGCACCTTTTTTAAGCTGCAGCTCGGCATGTTCCACCTGGGCTTCCGCTTGTTGGATCTGTGCTTCAGCGATTTCGGCCGCGGCCTGCATGGCGAACAGCTTTGCGTTCGAGACGTTGCCGTCGCTCATGGCGCGGAAGGCCGTTTCAAGCAAGCTCTCGGCGGTACGTTTTTCCGGGTGCGGCTGCGACGACGCATCCACCGCATTCTGTACCGCATTCACCGTCTGCTCGGCCGTAGGCTCTCGCGGCTCCAGTACGTTTAGGATTTCGTCCAGGTTGGGCGGTTCCTGCGTGCCGCCTTCGGTTTCCGTGGCTTCCGGCTCCGCCACGGGTGGTTCCTCCGCATCTAGCTCGACCTCGGGCGTCTCCTCGTCTTCGAGGGGCTCCTCGTCTTCGAGTGGCTCCAGCTCGGAAAGGGGTTCCAGCGGTTCGGGTTCCACACCTGCCTCGGGCTCTTCCTGAGGCGGACCTGCATTATGTTCGACGGACTCGACGGTTGCGGGTTCCTCGCCGGTCTCAGGTTCCATCATCCTGTGGGCATTGCGGGCCTGGGCTGCCCACTCGACCAGCAGGTCATCGCATTCGGTCAACCAGTTTTGGATGGCCGGCGCGGAAGCCTGATCCGCCTCGGCATATAACCCGCAGAAGGCGTAGGCAAGCTCAAAAAAGCGGTCATCGGGCATGGCCTGCCGCCCGGCAACTAGTCGAATCATCCGCCCCATGGCCAGGCAAGGCAATACGGCGCCATCATGATTGCTGTCCACGGCATGTTGCTCGAGCAGCGCCAGCCGCTCCTCAATATTCGCAACGATGGGCTCGACATCCTCGATCTCATCGTCGGCCAGTTGGGCGAGTTCTTCGCACAACGAATCGAGCACATCCACAATATGGGGCGGTAAATTCTTCCGGCCGGTGACGCCCACCGCATCGGTCTCGACGGATTCCGCTTCTGTATCCGCCGATTCGTCTTGGGCCGGCGCCTCCTCAGATGTATCGGAATAGTACTGCTCTGGCTGCTCATTGTATTGGCCCTGGGCCATTTCGTTGACCAGGGATTCGACAGCTTGATCCAGGTTGTCCTCTTCCCCAGAAGTCGTACCTTCCTCAGTCGCCTCAGGCTGTTCATTCTCATCGGCCTCTTGTTCGCCGAAAAAGGACTCGAGCTCTGGAACCTCGACCTCGATACTGGGCGTGTCGGACTCGATGCTGCCCCCAAAGGGCGTCTCGATGCCGTCGGCCGTTACCGGAGTCTCGGGTTGTTCTTCAGCAAGAGGCTCGGACTCAACTTCGGGGGCCAATTCCGGCGCTTGATATTCCGGTTGCGGAGGAGCTTCCGCCGGTTCGGACTCGCCGAAGTCGTCGTCCTTTACAAGAGGGACCCCGGCCTCATCCATTTCCTCGAGGGCCAGATCGTAGCGTTTTTGCCATTTGTCGATGACGCCCGATCGGACATTGCCGACAATAAGGTCGCCCACCATAAGGCACAGGATTTCGTAACTATCATTGAGAAATCCGGTGCACTGCTGGGCTTTCCCGACATCCTCGTAGCTCTGAAGGATGCGGGCCGTTTCGGTCAGGGTCTTGACCACATCATTCCACCCCTGGGCCAAGGCGATTTCGACGGCGTTGATCAGCTGGGTCATGCACTCGTCGGACCAAGCTTCTTGGGGCAGCCCATCTCGAGCTCGGGCAATTTGGCGTTGGAACCGCCCGAGAGCGGTCAGCAATCGTTGGGTTGGATCGCCGGCTGGATTGGATGCCGGCGACGGAGCCGTTGACATGTCCATCTCTTCCCCCTCCTCGGAGACTGTGGCCTCGTCCTCGGGCGTCGTTTCGCCCTGTTCTTCTTCGTGGAGGGCGTCATCGTCCTTTTCCGGGGTCGATTTCGTCCGCCAGCCCCACAAAAGCGGGTTTTTACTCCGTTTGCCGAACCGCATGATCGCTCCCTTCTACCGTCGAAGGGCATTCTAGCACAACCCGCCGTCAAGGGCAATATCTTGTGGTCTCCAGCACGGAAACGGGTCGCACTCGCTAGATTTAGGGTATGCCCATCCGCCGATTACGTAATGATGCCCCGCTCCTTAAGCAGTTCCAGCACTTTTGCTGCGGATTCCTCGATGGTCTCGGGACCGGTATTGACCACCAACTCAGCAGCCGTCGGCTCTTCGTAGGGGGCCGAAATACCGGTAAATTCGGGAATCTCACCGGCCCGTGCCTTTTTATAGAGTCCCTTGGTATCCCTTTCTTCGCATACGCTCAAGTCGCACTGGACGTAAATCTCACAAAACCGCCCCTCACCGGCGATGGCCCGGGCTTTGTCGCGGTCGCTCCGGTAGGGCGAAATAAACGCGGTTAATGCGATGACGCCGGCGTCAACGAACAAGTTGGCCACTTCGCCGATACGACGGATGTTTTCCTCGCGGTCCTCGGGCGAGAACCCCAGATCCTTGTTGAGGCCGTGGCGGATATTGTCGCCGTCTAGGACATAGGTACGGCAGCCGCGCTCAAATAACGCATTTTCAACGGCATGGGCCAGGGTCGACTTCCCCGAGCCGGACAGGCCCGTGAACCACAGGACCACCGATTGATGTCCGTTGAGTCGTTCCCGGTCTTCCCGGTCGATATCGCCCACATGCCAGGTAATGTTCGTACTTTTGATCTGATCAGTCATTCGACTCTCCATTGGAATAGACAGTTTGCTTGGCAATTTTACTTTGTAGGGGCATAGTGTATCACGCCGTTTGATCCCCCGGCAAAACGCCATAAAAGGTTACAAGATATACTGGCTCAAATCGCGTATTTCGATGAGCCTGGAGAGCCGTTGCTCGACATCCGGACCATCGATCCGCAGGGTTTTCTCGCCACAATCCGGTGCGTCAAACGATATCTCCTCGAGCAGATACTCCATGATGGTATGAAGCCGACGAGCGCCGATGTTCTCGGACTCTTCGTTGACCTGCTGACAGATCCGCGCAATGGCTTCGATGGCGTCGTCCGTGATCTCGAGGGTAACGCCTTCGGTATCAAGCAGGGCCTCGTATTGTTTGATCAGCGAATTTTGCGGTTCTCGCAAAATGCGGGCAAAATCACCCCGTTCCAAGCTGTCAAGTTCCACCCGGATGGGGAATCGACCTTGAAGTTCGGGGATAAGGTCGGACACTTTCGACATGTGAAATGCGCCCGAGGCAATGAACAAGATATGATCGGTGCGCACAACGCCGTATTTGGTCGTCACGTTGCTGCCCTCGACTATGGGCAGGATATCCCGTTGCACCCCTTCACGCGAGACATCGGGCCCACTACTCGAACCGCCCCGACCGGCAACTTTGTCGATCTCGTCCAGGAACACAATACCTGCATTCTCGGCCCGGGGAATGGCTTCGCGCACAACGGCATCCATGTCGATGAGGTTCTGGAGTTCTTCTTCTTCCAGGATTTCGCGCGCATCGGAGACCTTCACGCGCCGCCGCCGGGTTTTCTGCGGCATCAGTTTGCCAAACATATCTTGCAAGTTGATGCCCATTTCCTCGAGTCCCGTATTTGAGAAGACCTGCATCATGGGCGTCGAGGCGGATTCGCTACTCTCGATCTCGACTTCCCGATCGTCCAGCTTGCCTTCGCGGAGCTTGGCCAAGAGGATCTCACGGGTGCGGGCTTCGGCCTCGATGCCCGGTTCGACGACGGGACCCTTGTTTTCTTCGTCGTCCTCCTCGGATCGGGGGCTACGACGGGACGGCTGGGGAGGCAACAATAGATCAAGCAGGCGTCGTTCGGCGTTTTCCTTGGCCTTGCCCTCGAGGGATCGTTGCATTTCCGTGCGGACGATGTGCACGGCCGCCTCGGTCAACTCGCGGATCATGGATTCGCAATCCCGGCCCACATAGCCCACCTCGGTGAATTTTGACGCCTCAACCTTCACAAAAGGCGCATCGGCCAGTCGGGAGAGTCGTCGCGCGATTTCGGTCTTGCCCACGCCCGTCGGTCCGATAAGGATGATGTTTTTGGGAGCCACCTCGTCGCGCAGAGCATCGGGGAGCTGTTGTCGTCGCCACCGATTGCGCAGGGCAACAGCAACTTTCCGTTTCGCCTCGTCCTGGCCGATGATATATTTATCCAGTTCGGCGACGATTTGCTTTGGGGTAAGATGTTCCATGGTGTGCATGGGTGCTGATTTCCTTAATGCGGGGTTTAACCGATCTTGTCGACCCGTCGTTTGTGCCGTTCGCCGTCGCTGAAGGGAGTCTCGAGCCAGATGTCAATAAACGCCTTGCACTGGTCGAGGGTCAATACGCGTCGGCCCAGGGCGATCACGTTCGCGTCGTTATGCTCGCGGGATAAGCGGGCCATATCGGGCGTGGCGCACACCGCCGCCCGGATTCCTTTGTGCCGGTTGGCGGCCATACTGATGCCGATTCCGGTTCCACACAGCAGCACGCCGCGCTCCGCCTCGCCCCGCTGGATGGCTTCGCACACGGCATCGGCAAAGTCGGGGTAATCCACCGATTCGGGACCGTTGGTCCCGCAGTCGATAACCTCATGCCCCTTTTCCTGGAGGTGTTTGATGATCTCGGGTTTGTAATAGGGAGGCGGGTCATCATAACCCGCATGATCGCTGCCAACAGCAATTCGCATGGGTATTCAATTCCTTTGTTGGTGAAAGCTAGATTAAACGGTTCCGTTTACAGCATGCATTGTACGGAGTTGCCCACCGTCACACAAACCGAGCCTGATCGAAAACGCATTGGAGTTACCGATGCTGGGGCGCGCCGTACCATTGACTGCCGCCGTGATCGAGGTGCAAAACCGGCGCGCCGCTGAGGCGGTGCTCACGACCGAATGCCTCACGCATGTCGACAGCAAATCGCCAGTCGGCTCCTTCGAAGTGGTTCATCTCTTCGTAGCGCACCGTATCAAAACAACTGCGCCGAACGATCTGGCAATAGCCTACGGGGACGCCGTCCGCTTCGAGGCGTCGGTACTCGCCGGGTCCCGCGAGCAGGCCGTCCCAAGCCTCCCATGGCGCGATGGTCCCGAGCAGAATCCGACTCGTCACCTCGGGCGGAAGCATTTTGCGGCCGTCGGGTACGACGAACGACGCCGATTCGGGCACAGAAGCCATTCGGGCAAAGGTTTCGGGCGCGAGAAGGATATCCGCATCAAGGAGCACTACCCATTTTCCCTGGGCCAGTCGGACCGATTCATTGATGAGGAATCCCTTGGAAGTGGCGTGTTGGACGGTGTATGGATTGCGTACGATACGCAGATGGGGGTAGGCCGCTTCGATGGTGTCCAGAACGTCACCGGTCGCGTCGATGCCCGGAACATAGGCCACAATCACCTCGATGGCTCCCGTTGGCACATCCTGCTGATGGGCCAGGTTCAGCAAAGTGGCCTGCAAGCGTCGGGCATACCGGGTACAAACGATAACCACCGACCAGGTCGGCGCTGCTTTGTCAACGGGCGCCGCCTCACTCTGCCAAATCGTTACGCCTTGAGTGCCAATAACGCCGTCGATGTTCCAGATTGCAATACGCGGTTCGATGCGCGCCGGCAGACGGGTCGGGACATAGTATTCGCCTGCGAAGGTCACGGGCCGGACCGGGGCGCCGTCGCGCAGCAATACATAACGACCGTCTGCGGCCACATGAAGCACGAGGCGGTGGCTATAGGCCGTCATGGGACACAGGATGCGCCCGTACCGCCCGACGGCATATCCGATATATTCGGCAACGCCGCCGCCGAAGGTGGTCGACAAGGTCAAGGGCCGCTCGAAGACCCCCAAGGGCGTGCTGGTTTTCTCCGTATTGGTCCACGAGAACCAGCGGACCGTCCCGGCAAGCTGCCATGCCCATTGACCCTCGATGCCGTACTCGAAGGAATCGATCTCCCGATCCGGCGGTCGGGTCGTGGTCAGATGAATGGCCGCTTCCGCTAGTTCGGCCTGGTCGTCCGACTCGGCCTGCCGAGCGGCGTCGATGGGATCATAATACCGCGGGCGCTGGAGCGCCATAGGCGCCGGATCCAGTTGCTCGTCGGTTTCGATGGGACTGAAGGTTCCAGGGTCCAATCCGGGGCAAAACGGTCCTGCGCCCTGATCACAGATGCGGCGATAGCCACATGTACGGCACGGCTCGGGCAAGGCATCCAGGGCCGCTTGCTGTCGTCGGGCCGTTTCGGCTTCATAGGCCTCCGCCGTTTCTTCGATGACCGCGGGCCGCCCCCGGAACAATCGGAAGGGCCGGGTGAGCTTGTGCCACGCCCAGATACGCGCCCGTAGCCAGGGCCGGTCGATGATCCACGGGAGCAGTTTGTCGTCGATGGGATTCGGAAAAGCCGTGTGCCGCCCGAGCAGCATGAGCAGGGTCAGCTGCAGGCGATACAATCCCATTGCATATAGGGTCTGGGCGAGATCCCAGGCGTGTTGTTCATAATGTAGGTGATCGCGGTGAAACCCGCGCGTATGCCGGACAAACGACCGAAGCCCCGGCTCGACACGGCAGTAGGGCGGGCCCAGTAGGGTTACGTCGATCCCATTGGCCGTGAGTATTTTGGCGAGGGCTTGCATGGGCGCCAGGGCGCCTTCCGCTTCGGCAGGCGGAACCTCCGGGCCCAAGGGATCGGCCAAGGCCAGCGTCACGGCGCAGAGCGTATCCTCGTTGGCCCAGTCGGCCATACCGTCGAATAGCGGAGGCAACACGGTCAACCGCAGGGGTAGTCCATCCGCACTGCATCGTTCGACCCATGCGTGAATCCGTTCCGTATCCGTACCGCGAACAACCGCATGTACATCCAGCAACCCTTGGGGCAGAGGCGTCTCGGGAGGCGGTTCGTTGGTGCGAAGAGAGAGCCGCAGATCGAGGGTTGACGCGAAATCAATCAACGAGGGCAGCAGCTCCACATCGACCTGCCGGGCGAGAATGTCTGCTTTCTGCGCTCGATAGGCCGTACGCACCAGTCTCAGCCAACGTTCGAGATCAGCGACGGGCACAGCCTGACCCTGCCGGTTCACCGCCGCGACAAGGGCGCGAACCGGGGTCAACGGGGTATCAGAAAGGGGATGGTCCACGGGCTGCCTCCGGTCAACGCGCCCCGAACCCGTTAGGCTGCCGGAGCGCAGCCGCACTATAGACCGGCCAGCCGGAAGGTGTCAATCAAAATAACGATGTCGTAGGACCTACAAGCCGAACAAGCTACGAGCAAAGTCTTCGGAGAACGGCTGCCTCGGTTGGTAGCCGCGGATCCATTCGCCGTCGATCACCAGATAGGGAACGCCCAGTTTACCGGTTTTCTCCTCGAGTTCCTTCGCGTACTCGGGGTTCTCGCGGATGTCCCGCGTCTCGTACGCGATGTTGTTGGCATCCATAAACCGTTTCAGATTTTGGCAATCGCCGCACAGTTTTGCTGAATAGAGGATGATGGTATCAGCCATGGAAATGTCCTT
Organism: Candidatus Hydrogenedentota bacterium; assembly: GCA_003557825.1. Taxonomy (GTDB): domain Bacteria; phylum Hydrogenedentota; class Hydrogenedentia; order Hydrogenedentales; family SLHB01; genus PWNM01. The sequence goes on from PWNM01000401.1 coordinate 10,901, forward strand.
TCTGTGGTTGTGACATACACAGACCCGTTCCGCTTCGGCGGAACGGGTCTGTGAGGGTAGCATAATGTAAGAAGGTCTATTTGGTGTCCGGATATTCCTGAATATTAATGCCCCGGAACGACAAGTCGGTTGCCGGGTCATGGCCTTGGAGATGGATGGTACCTGGTACCGGCACAAATCCCGCCTTGGCGTCGCCGTCGGCATTCACCGGCCGGGTGTCGGTAAAATCCGCCACCAGATAGTCGTCTACCCAGACGGAAATCTGGTTTTCGTCGCATACAATGGTCATGGTGAACCACTCATAATCGCTTGAGCCGACCTC
>PWNM01000256.1 GCA_003557825.1 Candidatus Hydrogenedentota bacterium
CGTTCCTGTGCCTGTTCCCATGGATTCTTACCCACTGCCTCGACAACCTCTGTTGCTTTTGAATGCTCCACACGTATCACTCCCCTCTCGCAAATGCGCATAACACAGCACGATTCCTACTACTGGGATGGGCTTTTTGGAGTACACGATATCTTCCGCAGCAATATCTGAAGACACCATTTTGATGCCTTCGCGATGCCCCCGCAAACCTATCCACAGCTTTTCCACAAACTACTAACACCCCCGTAAATAGGGGCGATTGATTCTAAATGGGCGGGGAGTGTGCATCATCCCCACCGTCTATGTCAAGGGGGGTCTCGGGCTTGTCAGAATCCCCCTTTATACGCTCCCAAATCCGATCCAGTTCATCCAACTCGCATGCTTCGGGCCGTCGTCCTGAAGCATGAACCCGCTCCAATAGAGCATCAAATCGTCGCCGAAAACGGGTCGATGATTCTGCTAGCGCCTGTCGCGGATCGACATCAAGAAACCGGGCCAGATTAACAACCGAAAAAAGTAAATCTCCGAGTTCCTTCTGCGCATGATCCACATCATTCGAATTAAGAGCCTGTTGGATCTCGACTGACTCCTCGGTTATTTTGGCAAAGGCCCCGGATATGTCAGGCCAGTCAAATCCCACAGCCGCAGCATCTTGTTGAACTCTCCATGCCTCGGCAAGCGTATCATGCCCTCCGATGGGAAGCTCAGATGCAGGCGCTTTTTTTCGACCAATAGACATACGTCTCCGTCTATAATGTTATATGCCTAACAATTCATCAGAGTTTGGAGAAACGAGAGTCCCACGCTAATCGAGGGCGCGGCCGAAGGTGTCGCCTTTCGGTCCGTCGAAGGGGCTACTATAGCACGTGTCCGGCAGTTCCGCAAGGGCAAAAACTGCGTTTCTTCAAGCCTCGGAAGTCTCGTACGAATATCCCAGAATTGGCTACGAAAACCACACGAATAACGGAAAACAAACGTTACAACATGGTCGGTTTTCGCGCGCATTTTGCGCGGCATGCGTCACCGTCGACAGACTGTGTCATTCGGTCCGCCATGACAAGCCCCCATAACCAGTTAGACGACGCCGGATCATTTGACCCCGCCAAACACAATCCGTATAATACTGCTCGCTTTGGCCGGAGTGGTGGAATTGGCAGACACGCATGGTTCAGGACCATGTGCCCGAAAGGGCGTGGAGGTTCGAGCCCTCTCTCCGGCACCATTAATTATGATTCAGGCCGTGTATCCTTTGTGGGTGCACGGCCTTCATCGTTTTCGGCCATGTGCTCCTGATCGACTGATGGTCGTAGCAATTCGTTGAGGCGCGTATAACGTCTCGTGACGCGGGTATTGGCAATAGCTGTATTTAAGGCTTTGGGATCACCGACGATAACCACCATCCGCGTGGCCCGCGTGATGGCCGTATAAAGAATATTGCGCTGCAGCATGATGTAATGCTGCATCACTAACGGCATGACAACAACGGGATATTCTGATCCCTGTGCTTTATGGATGGTACCCGCGTACGCCAGCTCCAGTTCGTCTAACGTATCGTAGGGATAGATGGCGGCCCGGTCATCGAAGCGCACCTCAACCTCTTGCATGTCTTCGTCCACCTTGGTCACAACGCCAACGTCGCCGTTGTATACGTCGAGCTCGTAGTTGTTCCGCTGTTGCATTACTTTGTCGCCTTTTCCAAAAGGTCGGCGGGGTAGACGCTCGACGTCCGGGTTAAGCGCCTTTTGCAGGGCTTCATTCAACGCCGCCACGCCCGCAGGCCCTTTGTGCATGGGGGCTAACACCTGGATATCGGTTTTGGGGTCATGGCCGAATTTCTTGGGGATGCGTTCGGTGACTAACTCCAATACCGTATCACGCGCCATTTCCCCATCGGTGCGTTCGATGACGAAGAAATCCTCGGTGTTGGGAACAATGGATTGGCCCGAGTTGATCCGGTGGGCATTGGAAACAATGCCACTCTCGGCCGCTTGTCGAAATACCGTCTTCAGCCAAACTGCCGGAATCGTCTGGCTCGTCAGGATATCAAATAGGACATTTCCAGGCCCTACAGGGGGCAACTGATCCACATCGCCGACGAGGATAAGCCGGGCGTTTGCCGGTACCGCCCGGAGGGTTTGATGCATGAGCACGGCGTCCACCATGGAGCACTCGTCAATAACGATCAGATCTGTATCGAGGGGGTTGTCTTCGTTACGGGTAAACGCTCCTATCTTTGGGCTGAACTCGAGGAGACGGTGGATGGTCTTGGCTTCACGGCCTGTGGTGGCTTCCATCCGTTTGGCCGCCCTTCCCGTGGGCGCCGCCAACTGAATGGTCAGTTGCTTCGCCGAAAATATGCTCAACAGGCCCCGCAAAACGGTTGTCTTCCCGGTGCCTGGGCCGCCCGTAATGACCATCACCTTCGAGCTGCAGGCCGTTCGTATGGCTTGCCTCTGCTCATCGGAGAGGGCAATCTTGGTCGTTCGTTCGACCCATGCGATTGCCTTCTCCGTGTCGATGCGCACCGGTGTCGGAGCCGCCGTAAGCAATTTGCGCAACAGGGCTGCAATGCCGTTCTCGGCAGCATGGAGCGTCGGTAGACAAACGGCATCGCCATCCCGTATGACCACGCGGTTTTCGATGGCGCTGACGAGGGCGTGTTTTACCGCATCTTCCGACACGTCCAATAGATCCTGCGCCTCATTCTGAATCTCCGCTGTTGGTAAAAACATATGGCCCAAAGACGCAGCCCGTTCAAGCACAAAACGAAATCCGGCTTCAATACGCTGAGGCGAATCATGGGGAACACC
>PWNM01000436.1 GCA_003557825.1 Candidatus Hydrogenedentota bacterium
CACGGCGCGCGGTCATGAACTGATCCGAAACGGAGATTTGGGGGAGACGCTGTACGGTTGGGGAATCGACACGCAGCTTGAAAACGCGTTTCCCTACAGCGTGGAACTGCAGGCCATCGACCTGCTCGAGGTTCTCGACGACATGGCCATGACGCCCGGGCCGACCCTGCTCGGCACCATGGTCTATCAACCCCTGAACGTGGAGGTGCAGGCGGGCGACCCGCTGGCGGTGGCCATGGACGTGCGCGAAACCGGTTGGACGTCTTCTCCAGGCAATACGGTTGCCCTGTACCTGGAATACCTGGATGCCGGTGGCGAGCGCCACCGGGACCGGGTGCTGAATCCGGACAACAGCGAGGTGCCGGACGATGGTTGGGAGCGCTTTGACGCGAACGTTTCGGCGCCCGCCGGGATGGTCAGGCTGGTGGGGGTCGCACTGGATCGCGAAGGCGAGGGCCGCTTCGCGGTGCGCAATGTCAGTGTCTCCGCCGGCGCGCCGAACGGCGCTGTGCCCGATCTGAAAAGCGTGAAGCCGTCCGAAGCCGCCTACGGCGAAACCATCACCTTGACGGGCAAGCATTTCGGCACGACGCCCGGCGTCGTGTACGTCGGCGACGACACCAACGGCGTCACCATTGCCGCCTGGGCCGACGATACGGTGCACATCGAACTCGACGACCCCAGCATCGGCGGCAAGGTCGTGCTGGAGGCCCGGGGCGCGCGGACCTGGCGCCCGCGCACCGTTCGCGTCGCCTCGCCCTACCATCTCGTGGAGGTCAAGCCGACCAGCGAGATGCATGTCCCCTGGGATCTTGGCATGGTCGCGGCCATCGAGGGGCAGCAGATTCGCCTCGCCGTTTACAACCGGTTCTTCAACGAGTTCGATCCTCCCGACGGCGTGGCGCTGTCGGTGCTCGAGCCGCTGTCGGCGACATTCAGCCTCAATCCGGTGTACGGGCATGGCGGCGCCCTGCTGTACATCGACACCCTGGGATTGACGCAAGGCGTCCATACCGTCACCGTTCAGGCCGACGACGGCGAACTCCTGCCCCGAACCGCGACGATCGACTTTTTTGTTCACCAGATCGGTGACGTGGAGTTTCTTTACATCGACGACGGCAACATTCCGTTGGGCTCGCAGGAGATTACCAGGCAAGGAAGCTTCAGCCTGATTGCCGAAATGACCAATGTCGATCAGGAACCCATTTACGATACCTTTCTGGAGCCTTCGATTCAATTCGAAAGTTCAAATCCGCTCATTCTGCAAACCTTCAACGATCCCGGCCCGTGGGGCGGGAACGACCTTCTGGTTCACGATTCGGGCATTGCGACGCTTACCGCCACCTTGCCGAACGGCTCGAACGTGACGGTCGCCCTCACCAACACCATCCCGGAGTCGCCCAGGGTGGTCAACAGTTGGTTGGCCTACCCGACCATGAACAACATACCGCTGGTCAATACCAATTATTTCCGCATCCAGGTTTCCGACGACTATAACCGGCGATCGGTCTCGTTTCCCGCAATTGGTATCGATGGCGGGTTCGAAGGCAGTGGTTCTGAATGGGCCTATCGTTTCCATCTTCGCTCGCTGGAGAACTCGCAGCCCGAACCCGGACGCTACCTGTGGAGCGCGGGCACCGAGATTGGAAGCGACTGGGTGTACACGGCCCGCATTATGACCGTGGTCAACGATCCCGCTACTGCGCTGCTGCGCGGCCGCGTGGCCCATTATGACGGGGGCCACGGGCATGGGTTGTACGGCACCCTGCTGATCTACGATGCGGACACCGGCGAGGAACTGGACGTCCGCGAGATTCATGGCGACATCGACAACTACATGGCGGCCCGGGTGGCACCGGGAACCTACAAGTTTCGCTGGATGTCGTGGCCGGACGTCGATCAGTGGTACCCGAACGCCGCCACTTTCGAAGATGCGGCGGCCATCTCCGTCGACGCCGGCGAGGAACGGATCGAGCTTGATTTTGTGGTCCCCCCGCCAAGCGCGCCTATGGACCGCCCCGTGTTGACCAGGCCGGAGGTCGATCCGGGCCAAGGCGTCTTTTCCCTGACGATTCCCGCCGAATCGGGAGGGCGCTATCAACTATTGAAATCCACCACCATGAAAGACCATACGTGGTATCCTGTCGGATGGGAGGAATGGGAATGGGACGGCGAGGTGACGCTGCAGGATGACGACGCCGATGCCGGTCCCGCTTATTACCGTGTACGACGGAACCGTTGATGGCGGACGGGAAGCGAGCCCTTCTTCGACTCGTTCTCAGCCAACAACTCGACGGGCATCCAGCAATGCCACGCCCTCCAGTTCGGGCGGAAGCGCTTCGCAGCGAGGAAGAGTTGAATTAGGTTGCGCAGATTCGAGGGATTATGCGGTCGATAGTCCTCTCGCCCGCTACTCAAGAGCGATGACAATCTTCTCGTTCTTCTTGTGCTCCTGGACTTCGACAAGGGTGCCACGAGCGTCAGGATTTTCAGAAAGCCTGACGATCTCGTCGATCTCGATGCCCTTCTCCTGAAGGGCCGTCCTCGCCTGCTTCGGAATGAGCCTGGACGCCATCTTGAGAATGCCACCGGGGACCGTAACTGTTTTCTCCGGCTTGGACTCGTCGCCTGTGAACACTCGAATGAACCGCCCCGAGGGCCGTTTTCTGGTTCAGAGTTCTGGTTCAGAGGGGTCACGTCCCGACATCCGACAAAATAAGTGTTGCGTCGTGGTGGGGTTTGCGCTATAAGCGTGTGTATGGCTAGACCTTTGAGGGTTGATGTGGAAGGCGGGTGGTATCAC
>PWNM01000290.1 GCA_003557825.1 Candidatus Hydrogenedentota bacterium
CACCTGATCGGCCAGTTCTTCTTGGGTCCAGCCGAACTCGTCGATAAGCCGGTGATAGGCCTCGGCCAGTTCGATGGCGTTGAGGTCTTCCCGCTGGATGTTTTCGATAAGCCCAAGCCGCAGCATTTCGCTGTCCGAGACGTCGCGGCACAGGGCGGGAACCGTATCGAGGTCGGCCATAATACTCGCTCGAACCCGACGTTCGCCGCTCACCAGTTCGTATTTGTCGCCCCGTTTTCGGACGATAACCGGCTCCTGCACGCCATCGCGCTTGACCGACTCGGCCAACTCCTCAAGGGCCTCCTCGTTGAAGGTCGTCCGTGGCTGTTTCGGATTGGGATCAATCTCTCGCGGGTCGAGTCGGAGCACCACTTCGGTCCCCGGCTGCAGGGCTTCCGCAGCGGCGGCTACGGCCTCGGATCCCTTGGCTGCTTCAGCTTTCCGACCCGACAACAACGCATCGAGCCCCTTGCCCAGGGCGCGTTTTTTGGGGTTAGCCACGGGACACCACCTCCCGGGCCAATGCGAGATAGGCCTTGGCCCCGGCCGACCGCAGATCGTAGAAAATCACCGGCTGGCCAAAGCTCGGCGCTTCGGCCAACGTAATATTGCGCGGAATTATCGTCTGATACACTTTCTCACCCAAATGCTCCCGCACATCCTCGATGACCTGGCTCGACAGGTTCGTGTGCTGGAACATGGTCAATAGCACCCCTTGCAGCTCGAGTTTCGGATTCAGGACTTCCTGGACCCGCGAGACCGTTTGCAGCAATTCGCTGAGCCCCTCGAGGGCATAATACTCGCACTGCAGCGTAACGAGCACCCCATCCGCAGCGGTCAACGCGTTCACCGTCAACAAGTTCAACGAAGGCGGACAATCGATAAAAATGTGCCCATAAACGCCGCGCAACGGTTCCAGCGCGGCGCGCAACCGGAACTCGCGCTCGTCGGCGTCGACCAGTTCCAGTTCGGCTCCTACCAAATCCCGCGTCGACGGCGCAATATCGAGGCGGTCCACCGATGTCGAAAGGATCACCTCATCAAGGGGGACCTCGCCCATGAGAGCTTCGTAAACGCTGTGCTCGATGCTATTCCGGTCGATGCCGACACCGCTCGTGGCATTCCCTTGGGGATCCATATCGATGAGCAACGCCCGACGGCCCGCGGCGGCCATGCAGGCCCCGAGGTTTATGGCTGTGGTGGTCTTCCCCACACCGCCTTTTTGATTGGCTATGGCTATGACTTGTCCCATGGGCGCGTCGATGTAATCCTGGAGGAATGGCGAGATGCAGACCCCTGCTGCAAAATACTGCTCAACGATCAAGGCGCACATAATACGGTTCCCGACCAGGTCAAGTCAATGAGGGTCAGACACCGTGTACCTCGTGCGGTTTGGTGGACCAGATGAATGCGGTGGACGGCTTAGATAGCGCTGAAGCCTGTCGAGAAGCCCAGCTGAAGCCGGCTCCTTTGCTGCCCGGTCTCGTTAAACCCCGGCTAAAGCCGGGTGCTAAGACTGCGTCGGCTAAAGCCGACTGAGAGCAATTGGGGGTGGAGTTGATGGGCACAGGGGCGTTCGGGAATCGTGGCTAAGGCCGACTATAGGGCATTGATCGCCGCCGTATGATTCACCACAAAGGCACGAAGGACACGAAGTAGTACCACGAGCCTCAAGCCAAGGGTGTGGGATGGCGCGAGGAGATTCTGAATTATCAACGCTAACACCTGTCGAGAAGCCCGGCTAAAGCCGGCTCCGTTGCTACCTGGTCTTGTTACACCCCGGCTAAAGCCGGGTGCTAAGACTGCGTCGGCTAAAGCCGACTGGAATAGAAGGTCGTGGAATTGATGGGCCACAGGGGCGTTCGGGAATCGTGGCTAAGGCCGGCTGTGGGGGATTCAATGGTGGTGGAGCAAATAACCTCACGCGAAGCCGCGAAGGGCGCGGAGGGTTTACCACAAAGGCACGAAGGACACGAAGGAGTACCAAGGGGTTCGCGGGGGAGAAGAGGATAGTTCCGATGCAAAGGATCGCCAGGGTGGCCCAATCGGTGGGCGTCGCCAGTGGTTGATACCGGCAGCGTGGACCTCACTATAGTCGCACCGGATCGCCAGGATAGACCCAATTAGTCGGCTATTCCAGGGGTAGAATGATAGCGTTTGTCCAGCCAAGGGTATCGTCGAGCCATGGGAGAATCGGAGTGCCAGGGTGGACCCAATCTGTCGACTATGCCGGGGACGAAAATGGCAACATCCATCCAGCCTATGGCGCCGTCGAGCCATGGGCGCACCGGAGCGCCAGGGTGGACCCAATTGGCCGGTGTTAGCCCGGGGGCGAAAATGGCGGCGTCCGTCCAGTCATCGAGCCATGGGCGTACGGGATCGCCCGGATAGGCTCCATTAGTCGGCTTTAGCCGACTGAGGGGAGTGGTAATGGCTGGGTGTGTAGCAATCAACACAAAGGTACCAAGCCAAAGCCTGTCGAAAAGCCCGGCTGAAGCCGGCTCCATTGCTACCCTGCCTTGTTACACCCCGGCTAAAGCCGGGTGCTAAGACTGCGTCGGCTAAAGCCGACTGGGAATGATTGGAGGTGGTGTTGATGGGCACAGGGGCGTTCGGGAATCGTGGCTAAAGCCGACTGGGAACAATTGGGGGTGGAGTTGATGGGCCACAGGAGCGTTCGGGAATCGTGGCTAGGGCCGACTGAGGGGGATTCAATGGGGGTAGAATAACCTCACGCGAAGGCGCGATGGGCGCGAAGGGTTCAACAGGATGGGGTGAAGGGCAATGGGGTCGCCAGG
>PWNM01000283.1 GCA_003557825.1 Candidatus Hydrogenedentota bacterium
AGTGGCGAATAGCGAATGGTCAGAATCTTCCTTTCCATTCGCCATTCGCCACTCACCATTCGCTATCTTCTGGCAGAAGGCGCGGTAGTAGCTTTGGCCGGCGGCCCAGGCGGCAGCGATCTCGTCTTTGACCTTGCTGTTGGGCGGGAAACCGAAGTCGGCGGGCCGCTGCCCGGCGGTGTCGGACTGGTCGAGTTTTTCGAGCAGTTCGCCGGAGAAGATCTGGCCTTCGATGCGTATGGAGGGGAAGGTCATGGGCGGGGAGGAGTGTTCAGTGTTCCGCCTTCGCCAAGGCTACGGCGGACAAGTCGGGTTTCAGGTGTCAGGGAAGTTTGACTTGCGACTTGTCCGGTCACTTGTCCGGTGACTTCCCCGGTAACATGGACCTCATGGGCCTGATCATGGGCCTCTCTGGTGCGGAGTGCGATCATGGGGCCAGTTCTTTCAGGAGTTTCCTGCCCTTGTCGGTGAGGCAGTATTTTTGCAGGCGGCTTTGGGGCTTATCGGGGATGGTCATTTTGATGAAACCACCACCGAGAGCAGGCTTCAGGTAGCGTTCTTCAAAGTTTGCTCGGCCGCGTAATTGGAGAGCGTCTTGTATTTCTTTTCTCGTTTTCTCGACCTGAAGGACCAGGATGATGCGCCAGACCTCCTCTGCGACTTGTCCTGTGACTTGCCCTGTGACTTGCCCTGTGACTTGCCCTGCAACTTCCCCGGTGCTTTGTTCCGATGCTAGCGCTTTAGCCGCTGTCTTTGGGCGCCAGATCGTCTGGACAAACTGACCGCCATCCTGACGAAAATTCGGTGCAGGCAAATTCGCCTGACGACAAAGGGCGAACATGTCGAGGATTCCGCTGCCGGCATTTTCCGCGTAGGTGGAAAGGAACATGGGCTCGGCAATCAACGGGTTGTGGGGAATAGATGCGTGGGATTTGCGTAGATCGGCAATAGTGAGCGAAGGCGGCAACTGGCCGGGATTCCAGACCTCGAGCCGATCGGCGAATAACATGACCTGGACACTGGCGTTGCTGGTGTAGTCGCGATGGGTTATGGCGTTGACGATGGCTTCCCGGACAGCCCTGTAGGGCAGCTCATAGTCGACATCACTGGTAACCCGGCCGTCATGCGGAACGACCGCCCGGTTGATCTTGGACATGACGAAGTCTGTGGCCTGATCCACCAGTTCAAACACGGTGCCCTTGTAGATATGATAGGAGGGAATGGGTTTGCGCACTTCCCGACCGTGAAAATGCATGCACTTGACCTCCGAGGAAATCAGAAACCGCTGGGGTTGTTTGCCAAAGAGGAGCACGGCTGCATGGGTAGGCTCTTCGCCATCCAGAAGATTGAGATGGGCGAGGGCCTTCTGCGTGGAGGTCCGGGGACCGATGGCATACCCGCGCTCTGCATTGGCCACGGCCAGAAATTCCGACAGTTTCTCGCGCGCGAGGTCACTGATTCGAGCTTCCGGGCAGGCGGAGGCATCAAACGGTTTGGTGCGAAGGTGGCCGGTTTGTTCCAGATATTCGACCAGACTGGCATACACTGCGGCGGTAAGTTCTGCGATGCTGTTGAAACGGCGGCGAATCAATTGGGCACCCGCTTTTCTGATCAGCGCTTGTATTTTGGGGTGGCGACCTTGATCGTCGGAACCCTTGACGAAAATCAAGCGGGTCTTGCCCTTCGCGGTCGCCCGGTCGAATTCCCGCTCGGTCGGCGAAAATCCCTCGCCGTCCTCGAAACCGTATTCACCACCGAAAATCCCGAGATAGACGCCACATCGATCCACTTGTTCAAGATAGACCTCATCAGTTCTGCGGTCGGATGCCGGTAACTGCTCGAACAGGAAGACATCGAAGAATCGTCTCAATAACGGGTCGTTTTCGATGAACGTTCGAATAGCCACACGCTCTTCGTTGAGTTCCTTCTGAACACTGCTGATAAAGACTTGCATCCTCATGATGCCACCTCCGGGAGGATGATGTAGGCGCCGAGGATGTCCATGGGGAGGACGGGTTCTACGACTTGGTAGCGGGTGCGTTCCTTGACGAGCCTGGAAAAGCGGTGATGGGCTTCGATCAGGACTTCGGCGCGTTCCCTGGCCAGTTGGTCCATGTGCGCCTTCAGTTCGGGGAAGACATCGTTGATCTCGCTTTCCAAGGTGGCGGCGGCGGCTTGGGGCGTCATGTTGGCGGTGGCCCGGACGGTTTCCAGCAGGGTCTTGGCGGTGGCGTGGTCGAGGAATTGTCCATCTTTGTGGTAGCCGGTGTAGCCCCAGAGGAGCATTTCCTCGGCGATGATGCGCTGGTCGTCGTTGGGCCGGGCGATGACGTTGCGGCACCGGCAGAGGTAGATGGTGTGCCGTTCCTTGATCTCGCTGGACCGAATCACGGCGGCGCGGCTGGCCCCGTGTCGGTGGTCCCGTGCGAGGGTGTTGCGCATGACAAGATGACAGAGCTGTTCGACAAACGGGTGGTTGCGGCCCAGGTAGTAATAATTTTCCGGTGTGGGCGACTCAAAGCTCACGGACAGCAGGGCCTTTTCGGGCAGCAGCATGCGCAGGGTGTCGGGCAGGTTGCCGGTGTGCAGGCGGTAGCCCTTGCGGGTTTCCTCCAACTGAACGCCCAACAGGGCCAGGGCGTGGGTGACAAACTCCCGGACGGCGTCGGGGTTGCCGATGAATTCGTCGGCTTGTTTGAGGTCGACTTCCAGTTCATCGGCCTTGATGCCGCGCTGGGCGAAGATGGACCGAGAGATTTTTTCGCGCCGCTCGGCTTCTTCAATTTTCTGGGAGA
>PWNM01000375.1 GCA_003557825.1 Candidatus Hydrogenedentota bacterium
TCGTCTTGACCTCCCTCCTCACCGGCGACCCGTTGCTGCTCATCGGCAACCACGGGTGCGCCAAGACCCATGTGGCCCACAAGGTCGCCCAAGCCCTCGGGCGGGCGTTCTTGGTCTACGACGCGTCCAAGGCTATGTTCGAGGACGTGTTGGGCTACCCCAATGTGAACCGGCTCCAGCAAGGCGTGGTCGAGTACGTTCCCAGTCCGGTGACCATCTGGGACAAGGAACTCGTGCTCATCGACGAACTCAACCGGGCCGTGCCCGAGCTCCAATCGAAATGGTTGGAGATTATCCGGAGCCGCAAGATCATGGGCTTCCCGACCCTGGTGAAATGGGTGTGGGCAGCCATGAACCCGCTGAGTTACTCGGCCACCAATGCCTTGGACGAGGCCCTTATCGGCCGGTTCGCCCTGTTCCTGTATCCGCCGGACGTGCTGCAAATGGACGAGGCCGACCGCATCCGCGTGGCCACCCACATCAACGGCGACGACGCCCCGAGCCTCGGCGAATGGACCGAAGGGCTTTCTCCCGGAACCGTGGCCGCGTCCGATATCGAGACTGTTGGCGCAACGCTTCGGCAATGCCTCACGCGAGCCGGGAAACATTTCATGCGGTTGCGAGAACAAATGGCGACGCTGGCCGAGTTCCTGGCCAAGTTCGCGGATCTCTTGGTCCGCGAGACCAAGGGCGAGGTAGCCCTGGACGGCCGGCGGCTGGGGTTTCTACACCGGAACCTGTTGGCCAACCGGGCCATCGAACTGGCCAAAGCCGAAACCTGCGGCGCCCCCTTGCCGGAGTTCGTCGCCTCGGCCCGGTACGTGGTCCAGTCGAGCATCCCGGTAGGACTCAATGACGAAGGCCTCAATCGGGAAGAAGCGGTCCACAAGATGGAGGTCTGTTTCGACCTCTTGTCGCAGTACTTCGAACAGGACGCGGAACTGACCACAGTCAACCGAATCTACGAGTTGTTCACCACGCCGGATCTGATGCGCAAGGCCGAGCTGCTCCTTACCGAAGACCTGGGCGAGTTGGCCTTGTCCAAGGCCTGGACCGATCTCATGGCCGAGGACCGGGACCTCACCTTGTTGGCCTATACCGCCCTCCAAGTCGATGCCCGGAGACCGGGAACTGTGCCGCCTGAGTTGTTGGCGTCATTGACCGGAAAGGTCAACGGCGATAGCCTCAGTACCTCGTGCATCGGGCATCTTCAAGGCGATGCGGTCGAGTACATCGAAGAGGTTGAGACCCTGCTTACCCAAGACAACGACCTGGCGAAACTGGTTGCGTACCAGCATGTGCGGCGTCTTGTAGATCAGCACGAGATAACCCCGGAGCGACTCGAGTCAGCCCGTCAGGCCATCGACGAAGACATCCGCTGTTTCGAGGCCTTGGTAAACGGCTCATCGCGCCAAAACAAGGGAGGGGCGGCGGCATGAATACGATCAAAACCTTTCGGTTCTGGCTCGAACCTGACAGCGAGATTCCAGCCTTCAAACGCCTGGCGTGGGAACAGGTAGACACGTCGATTCGCGATGTGTTGATGAACGGGGTGCATCCCTGGTTCACCACCCACGACGGCTATGACGTGCATCCGTCGTTGCTCGAGGCCTTTCTCACCCGGTTCAACGCGGAGACCGTCAAACTGGCGGCTCTGGAACCCTTCGGCTATTGCCATGACGTGTGCGCGCCGCAGCTCTACGCCTATGGTCGCGTGGCCCGGTTCGAGCGGACCTTGGCGCTCATCCAAAAGGACGTGTACTTCGTTGATGATCTGCCCTACCTGCAGTTGTTGCATCTGGCCAAGCAACGGCTGCACGAGGTCTGGAGACACGGGATGGCGCGAACCCTGGCCGAACGGGCCTATCCGGTGTTCCAGGAACTGCGGCGGTTTCTCAAGAGCAAGGACAAGCGCATCAAACTGGCCGGATACAGCGACCTGGATCAGTATGACCTGGGCCGGATTCTGTCCATTGATGACTTCGAAGGACGGGACAGCTTGCTCATCTTCGAGGCCATGCCCGCCCTCAATTTCCGAAAAGCGACCTTCCTCGATACCGTGACCGACCACCACGGCCGGCTTCAGGTGGTGTCGGACATCCGCAAGGTGACACTGACCCTGATCCCGGAATCGCCGGACTACGTTCACCTGATCTGGCATGTGGAACGGGACGGGGAAACCTGTTGCTTTCGTCCGGACATCGGAAGCAGCATGGCCAGACGCCGAACAGCTGCCGCGTTCGCGAATCAGTGGCGAACCCATGGCGGCAGGTTGTGTTTCGAGACCAACATGGAGCGCGTATCGGAGATGGTCGAGCGGGGCATTGTCGCGCCGTCGTTCCCCACGCTGCAATACGCCTACGATGCCAGCGGACCCAAAGCAACCGCCGAGGTAGCTGATAACCAGATCCCGGCGTATTTCATCGGCGGGTTTTCAGGGCGTAAAAGCAACAGCGAGACCCTTCGGGAGATCCTGCGCGCCTATGGCGTGTCCATGACCGGCAACAAAGAAAAACTGCTGGGCAAACTCGCCGCGTTAGCTGCCCGGGAGTACGCAACCCACTGCCCGGAACTCGATGCCTACTTTTCCCGGCACCGTTTCGTCCGGATCAGTACGACTCCGTCCTATGCCGAGCGGCTGCCCGTGCTCGAAGAGGAACCGTTGCTTCGGAGCCTGCTCCTGACCATGTATGCGATGAAACACCTACGAGGCGACGCCATCCTCGATGTGACCCACGACAACACCGCCTACACCGACGAGCAACTCGCCTTCGCCCTGGTCACCGGCA
>PWNM01000005.1 GCA_003557825.1 Candidatus Hydrogenedentota bacterium
CGGCCAGGTTCTTGACCGCCCGCAGGGCCGTCTCCAGACCCGGCTGCCTCTCCACCAGCGGGGGGAGGGCGAGGACGATCCGCTCCATCGTGTTTACCGGGACGGAGCAGCGGCTGACGATCACCATCTGCCGGCTCCCCGCGATCAGCGGGTCGAGCACCCGGCCGAAGATCCGCTGGCGGGAGGAGACCCGGGCGTTCCAGCCGGCAATCACGGTGGAGATCCGCAGATCGACCAGGGCCTGGCGGACCCCGGAGACGATATCGGTGGCCGCCCGGGTGACCGGGGAGACCGGGACCGAGGCCGCCAACGCCCGGACCACGGCGTAGCCGAGCAGTTTCTCCCCCGAGGCCACCCGCTCCTCGACGTTGAGCCCGGAGCGGGCGACGGTCAGGGGATAGAGCGGCTCTTTCGAGTCCCGCCGCCGCATCAGCAGGGCCAGGTCGACCAGCTCCTCGACGTGGCGGGGGTTGGAGAGCGGGATCAGGATCCGGTGAGGGGCGGTGGAGGGGCGGTAGGCCTTCTCGTCCTCGGCCAGGGCCACCTTCCGGGCGTAGCGGTCGGTGAGCCAGGAGCCGGCCAGGCAGGTGACCAGGATCATCACGATCGTCCCGGTCAGGACCGGCTCCTCGAAGATCCCCAGCTCGTACCCGACCAGGACCGCGGCCAGGGTGGCCGCCGCCTGGTTGACCGAGAGCCCGTAGATCAGCATCCCCTCGTCGGCGGAGTATTTGAACCAGCGCTCGGTCCCCCGGGCGGCCAGCCACTTGGTGACCAGGGCGGTGACCGCCATCGCCCCGGCGATCTTCCAGGTCTCGGGGCTGGCCGCCAGCATCCTGACGTTGACCAGCATCCCGACCGAGATCAGGAAGAAGGGGATGAAGAGGGAGTTGCCGACGAACCCGATCCGGTTCATCAGGGCGCTCTTCTCCGGGATCAGGCTGTTCAGGACCAGCCCGGCCAGGAAGGCCCCGATGATCGGCTCCAGCCCGGCGACGTGGGCGAAGTGGGAGACCAGGAAGACCACGGCCATCACCCCGATGAAGGCGACCACCCCGTCGGTGGCCACCGAGCGGAAGAACCACTTCCCCAGCCGGGGGACGATCGCCACCACCGCCGCCACGTAGATGACGATGAAGAAGAAGAGCCGGAGCCAGAAGAGGAGGCCGGTGTCCCCGTGGTAAGAGGCGGCGATCACCGCCAGGATCAGGAGGGCCAGGGTGTCGGTGATGATGGTCCCCCCGATGGTGGTGGTGACCGCCCGGCTCTTGGTCAGCCCCAGCCGGCTGGCGATCGGGTAGGTGAGCAGGGTGTGGGAGGAGAACATACTGGCCAGGAGGACGGCGGCCGGCCAGCTGAAGCCGTCGAGAAAGTAGCGGGCCATCAGGGTCCCCAGGACCAGGGGGACGGCGAAGGTGAGAAGGCCGAAGACCCCGCTGTGATGCCGGTCGCGGATGAACTGGGAGAGGTCGAGCTCGAGCCCGGCCATAAACATTATGTAGAGCAGACCCACCGTCCCCAGCAGCTGCACCTCCCGTCCCCGCTCGAGGACCCCGAGGGCGTGGGGGCCGAGGACCACCCCGAAGGCGATCAGGCCGACGATCCCGGGCAGCCGGATCCGCTCGAAGAGGAGCGGGGCGAGCAGGGAGATGGTGAGGAGGACGGCGAAAACCAGGACCGGATCGCGGAACGGTAGGTCAAACATACTCTATTCCTTTCGCTGGTTTCAATCAGTGGAGACGCCGGCTAACGGGTCGCCGGGAAATCTTCCGGCCCGCCGAAATAAACCCGGGTCCAGTCCCGGACCGCCCAGAGACCGGCAACCTTCCGAAAGATCCCGATCCGGTCGGCCCCGTCCCCGGCGTAAACCCCGGGCAGCGGGTAGTCATCACCACCGCCGAAGTAAACCCGGGTCACACCCCGGACGGCCCAGAGGCCGACGGCGGGGCGGAAGACGGCCGGAGTCCACCTGCCTTCCCAGGAATAATCACCGGGGACCGGCAGATCACCGGAACGACCGAAGTAAACCCGGGTCACACCCCGGATCGCCCAGAGACCCGTGGCCGGGCGGAAAACCCCGATATCCTTACCCGCTCTCCCAGAGTAATACCCGGGCACCGGAATGTCATCCTCCCGCCCGAAATAGGCCCGGGTGAATCCTCGGATCACCCAGAGACCCGAGGCCGGTCGGAAGATACCGGGGCCACAGGTTCCGCTTCCTCCATAATCCCCGGAAAACGGCAGATCGCCGGAACGGCCGAAGTAAACCCGGGTCAGGCCCCTCACCGCCCAGAGCCCGGTACTATCCCGAAAAATCGCGATCTCAGTGGTCCCGTCACCGGAGTAGTCGCCGGGGACCGGGATGTCGTCTTCGGCCCCGAAGTAGGCCCGGGTCACTCCCCGGACCGCCCAGAGACCGGACGAGGGCCGGAAGACTGCGATGTCGCTGGTACCGTCCCCGCTGTAGTCATAAATCCACCGAGGTGCGGGTGTCGGCGTGAGCGACGGCGAGGGAACCGGGGTCAGCGTCGTGGTCGGCGAGGGCGTTTGGAAACCTTCCGGGGTCGGGGTCGCCGTCGGGGTGGTGGCTGCCAGGTAGACGTCGTCGAAGTACCAGTAGTTGATGTTCACGCTATTCCCCGAGAAGGCCCAGATCAGCCGAAAGTCGTCGCTCCCCACCCCGTGCTCGGCCGCCGTCAGCACCGTCCGGAACTGGCTGGCCGGGATATCCCCCGGGGCCACCCACTCGTACACCGGCCGGTCCTCCCCGCCGGCCGACGCCAGCACG
>PWNM01000159.1 GCA_003557825.1 Candidatus Hydrogenedentota bacterium
CCAGGCCCGCCTGGCGAGGGTCCGGTGATTGCTCTCTTCCCCATCATCCAGTACAGTCAAATGCTGGAAGTAGGCATAGAGCCAGCCAAAGGGTAACACCAACAACAACGAGAGGGGCAATACTACCAATCCGATGGGCTGTAAAATAAGCTGATTGATAGCCATGCGCAGGATTTGGCGACGGCTCCAAACGGGAGGCGGCAGGTCGCGCAAGTGGGCATCAAGCGCCCGGGCATAAATCGTGTGCCAGCATTTCATCCATAGAAACAACGCCCCCAGCGCCAACGCCAACGGACCAATGCGAGCGTAGGCATCGGCGTGCATGGTTATGTCGGCCCAAAAATAAAATACGCCGAGTACAAAGGGCAGGCTGCCCGCGTAATAGTACGCCAGTATCCGAAGGGGCGCATTTCGCACCAATGCCACCGCTTCCTCCATCACGAGAAACGCCCGGCGGTCTTCTGGAGTCCTCCGCGCTTTCATTGATCCTCCGGATAGGACTGGAAAAGTACATGCTCATCGGGAGTCTGATGGAAGGTGTCGGGCAGCAAAAATAAAAGGCGCCCGATGAAGATGAAAACCAACCACAGGAACAGAAGCGATCCCACGGCCAGCAACGGGCGTAGTATCAAATGCCGCAGCGAACGAGTCGGTCGCGCCTCGGCATTCATAGTTTTCAGACAGGCGGCGCAGGTAATCCGGCCCACGTGCTCGGTAACGCACTCGCGGCAATAGTAGCGTCCGCACGACAAGCACTGAGCCGCCGCCTCCCGGTGCCCATGGTTGAAGCATCGCAGACCCGATAGGGTGATCATGATGCCTCCTCGTCGGTGGATTCAGCCGGACGCGATGGCTGGGTCGGATTCCGAAGGGTGAAGATGACGATGAGGCCGGCCATTCCCAGCGCCAGCGGGATGACTACCAAGGGGATTCGCAGGAATAGCGGCATTAGATCCGCTCGGGGTAGCAAGCTGGCCATGGTCGCCGTATCGGTTAGGAAAGCGAGTGAAAAGTATGGGAAAGCCGCACCGAATCCATAGACCAGCAAGGCGGCTCCAACCGTATAGACAAGGACCATCCAGGTCAATGTGCGTACGATCGGCGGGGTCTTCCAGTTCCGCTGATGGAGTACTGCTCCGATAGCCACCAAAATCAGTCCCAACTGGAGCAACGCTTCCAGGACCCACAGGAAATGTACCTCGGCAAAGGGAAATCCGACCAAGGTCAGAAGCCCTGCGTAGATAAGGCAGCACGAGAACACCGCTTGGTGCCAAGACAACCGGGAGGTTCCCTCCATGGTCGGTCGCCGGACAGGCGCCGGGGTCTGGTCCAACGTTCGCTGCCGCGCCGCCTCGAGGGTGATCTCTTCCTGCGACGATTCGGACAAGATCGTTCCCTGAGCACGCTCAATGGCCGAAGTAATAAAGGATACCACCACATTTGCATCCCGCAAGCGATGCAGTGAGGGGAGCTCGAGCGATTGAATATCGGTATGAATGCGGCACGTACAGGTCGGTCCGAGCATCGTGTTTCGGAACAACAAGATCAGGCCCGGCAACATGACAATGGCCCAGATGACCAGGATATAAGACGTCCAACCCGTCGTCATGTAGGGATCGAAACGAAAGGAAAACAACACCAGGGCGAAGATAAGCGTGATGACCCCCAATGTGGTAAGGAGCACCAGATTGGCATTGAACCGGTAGTTGCTGGGTTTCACGGTGATGGCGAGCACATCGGCAAAACGGATACGCCGATAGCGTTCCTCGACGAGATTCCCTTGAACGCACAGCACATGGTCCTGGGCCATCCACATCTCGTTGTATTCGCCCGCCACCGATACCAGCCGATACGGTCGCCCCTGCAAGCGGCTGTATTCCGGTTGCCCCGGGGGTTGTTTGGGTTGTTGAGGGGGAATAGGTTCCGTCATTCGTGCTCCTACATCATCATTAGCATGGGTCCGAACAGCAACGCGGCCAAAAGCAAAAACAGCCCCAATTGCGCCGCTGCCAGCAGGATCGCCGCGACCTTGCGCCAGTTGCTTCGGGGCAGAATGCTACACGGAGTTTTCCAGTGCCAGATGGCCAGTCCGATGGCCGCCGGGGCCGTCGCCAAGGGCAGGGGCAGGCAAACAAGAAAGAGAAACAAAAACGGGACCGTGGCCAAGGCAAGGGCGATGCTATCGTAATGGATGCGCGATCGAGCGAACTCGGCGCTATGGGGGTCTTCCAGCCGTTTTTCGAGACACGATGGACAGTAATGCGTATTCCTCATGGGGATATCGCAAACGCCGCATACAAACCGACCGCAGCAGCCGCAGATGGCCTCGGCCCGCCGCGAGGGATGGTGAAAACAACTGCTATCCGTCTCGAACAGCACCTCCCCGCCCGTTTGAGCTTGGGACGGCGCAAACAATGCGGGGAAAACCAGAATGCGGTTCACCGCCCCGCAGCTCGAACACACCACGTCGCCATAGGCGTCGTTCAGGCGCCCGCCGCATTGGCCGCAAGTCTGAAGCTCTTCGGTTAACGGCATGTTCATTCCTGTATCACCCGGGTGTCGCACAGCCGATCGTGCAGCGTGCGTCGTTCTTCATCCATGGCGGCCATCAAGTAGCCGATATACAAGATTATTCCACTTAATATGCTTGCGAAATACCGGGCCAACGCACGCATATACGTTACGGGAGCGCCGTTCGAACAAACGATGCGCAGCCCCATCATCATTTTACCCGGTGTTGCTCCGTAGCGGCCCACAAACCACGTGTAATAGGCCATGAATAGAAGGAACTGCGGAATCGCCAATGCAATTTGAGCAATGGTAATACCCATATCGCCCACGCCAACGGCTACCATCAAACGCAGCAAAACTGCCTCGCTTAGAATATTGATAACCGCTATCAATGCTGCATCTAAAAGCAACGCCACGAATCGAATCCAAAACCCCGCAATGGGTAACGAACCCGGAACCCGCGCCCCTTCTTTCAGGCACTGTGCCTGGATGGTCTTGCAGGCGGGGCAAAACCGCATGCCGCGTAAGGAGACGGTATCGTCGATGGGGGTGAAGGTGGCGCATTGCGCGCAAGGGATCATGCCGTCAATGGAAGCGGTGCTTTCGGGTTGGTAGACCCCTAGCTCGGTGTCTTCAATGGGGGTCCATTTTTCATAACCCGGCCGCCATACCAGCGCCGAAGGCCCGAGACGCCCTTGCCGAATCCGGGCGATCAGCTCCGTCTCGGACAGGGGACCGGTCTGCGTGCCCCGTTCGACCACATGCCACGCCGGGCGGGATTCTGTCGTGTTGAGTTGGTCAGCCATCGAATCCGGTTCTCTCCCGTGCCATCCTAGCATAGTCGTCCAGTTGCATAGCAAACCCGACTTTAGCAAGCGATCCTGACCGGGTTACGGACTAGCCCCGCCGACCGCAGCACTTTTTGTATTTCTTCCCGCTGCCGCAAACGCAGGGATCGTTGGGATGAGGCGATTTCCGTCCGGCCCGTTCGAGATCGCGTCGCGCTACCCAGGCCATGACGTTCGCCGGGGGTCGTTGGGCCCGAAGTTCCTGCGCCATAAATCGCATGTACGGGTCAATATGGTTGAAAAACTTCTTGTACCCCGCGCAGAGGTAGTTGAGTCCCTCCTCGCCGTCGGGCGTACGAATAAACCGATGTTTCGGGCACTCTCCGTTGCAGGCGAAACGCACGCTACACGATTGGCAATAGGCCGGAAGGGTGGTTTTTTTGTTCGCTCCAAACTGCCGCTGTTGATCCGACCCGGCCAGGGCGGCCATGTTTTCCTCAAGGATATTACCGAGTTTATTCTCCGGATAAACATAGTGGTCGCACGAGTACAGGTCGCCGTTGTGCTCGATGGCCATGGCATCGCCGCAGGTCTGGCGAAATACGCACAGGCTTGGGTCGTAACCCATCCAGGCCTCGAGGGCGATGTCGAAAATCTGCACAAAGTACTTTCCTACGTCCCGGCGTACCCATTCGTCGAAGACGGCGCAGAGGAAGCTCCCGTATTGCTCGGGTTCGACAGACCACGGCGTCACCCGGGCCTCGGCGGGGGTATCCGGTGAAACAAGGACCAGACCGTCCGGGCCGGGTTCCTTTGCCCCACGCTCGACTATCGGGATGAACTGCATGAACCCGCTGCCGATTTCTTTCAAGAAGCGGTATACCTCAAGGGGGCGTTTCGAGCTGTGCCGCTGCACGCAGGTCAATGTGTTGAATTCGACCTCGTGTTTTTTGAGCACTTCGAGTCCGCGCATAACCCGGTCAAAAGTCGGTTTGCCTCCTTTATCTACCCGGTAGTAGTCGTGGCAGTGCTTCGGACCATCAACTGACAGGCCCACCAGGAAATTGTTCTCCGCGAGAAATTCGCCCCATTCGTCATCGAGCAACACGCCGTTCGTCTGAAAGGCGTTGGCGATTTCCTTGCCATTGGCGTATTTTTTCTGCAGTTCCATGGCCTTGCGGAAGAAATCGACGCCGAGGGTGGTGGGTTCGCCGCCCTGCCAGGCAAATTGGATGGTGGGGACATTTTGGCTTTCGATGAGCTGCTTGACATAGGCCTCGAGGACTTCGTCGTTCATGGCCCACTTGCGCGTGCCGGGGTAGAGTTTTTCCTTCTCGAGGTAGAAACAATAGGTGCAGTCGAGGTTGCATAGTGGACCGGCGGGCTTCGCCATGACATGAAACGCCCGGGGCCGTTCGGATTGGCTACTCAGCATATACGCTCCCTGGGTTCGGGTTGTAGGGATTCAATCTTACGGACGCATGGAATACCGTATGCGTTCGCCCAGTATACCACGAATATTCCCGACACGTACACGATGCGTTCTCGGGGCTTTATGCTCGACAATACGGACCCAACCTTAGTTTTCAAGATACTTTTCTGAAGAAACCGGAAGACAAACCCTGCGGGATCCAGTATGCTATGGGTGCGTCAGGTTGCAGCCTACCGGGTTTGAAGATCGGCTCCAATCTGCGTATTATCCACCTTCCACCAACCGAACGGGAGATTTCCGCAAATGCCGAAGATCTGTTTTTTAGGGGCGGGCAGCACGGTGTTCGCCAAGAATGTACTGGGCGATTGCCTCAACGTCGAATCGCTCCGCGATGCCCATATCAGCCTGGTCGATATCGATGCCGAACGGCTGCGGGTATCCGAAATCATGATGAACAACGTGAACCGGACCCTTGGCGCAAATGCCGTCATCGAGGCCCATTTAGCCGCCGATGCGTCGAAAGCCCTGACCGGAGCCGATTATGTGGTGAACGCCATTCAGGTGGGCGGTTATGAACCCGCCACGGTGATCGACTTCGAAATACCCAAGAAGTACGGCCTCCGCCAGACAATCGCCGATACCTTGGGCATTGGCGGCATTTTCCGGGGACTCCGCACCATCCCTGTCATGCTCGACTACTGCCGGATCATCGAAGAGGTCGCTCCGAATGCGCTCATGCTCAACTATACCAACCCTATGGGCATCCTGACCGGGGCGATTCAGAAAGCGACGGACGTCCGAACCGTCGGGCTATGCCACAGCGTGCAGGCGTGCGCCCATCACCTCTGCGCCGAACTCGATTTGCCCACGGACGATCTCCAATGGCGTATTGCGGGCATCAACCACCAGGGCTGGCTCCTCGAGATCACGCGCCATGGCGAGGATCTCTATCCGGAGATCAAACGGCGCGCCGAGTTGCCCGAATATAAGAAGAAGGACGCCGTCCGCTTCGAGCTCATGAAGTGGTTTGGCCATTATGTCACCGAGTCCAGCGAGCATTGCAGCGAATACGTGCCCTGGTTCATCAAGAACCGCGCCCCCGAGCTGATCGAACGGTTCCATATTCCGCTCGACGAGTACCCCCGCCGGTGCGAGGCGCAGATCAAAGGCTGGGCGGACCTCGAGAAGTCCCTGACGAGCGATGAGCCCCTCGAACACAAACGGTCGGGCGAGTATGCTTCCTACATCCTGGATGCCATCGAAACCGGGAAACCCTTTACTTTTGGCGGCAACGTGCTTAACACGGGTCTGATCACCAATCTGCCGAACGGGTGTTGCGTCGAAGTCATGTGCGTGGCCGATCGCAGCGGCATTACGCCAACCTTTGTGGGCGATCTACCGCCCCAATGCGCGTCGCTGACCCGGACCAACGTGAACGTGCAGGAGATGACCATCGCGGCGGCCCTGACCCAACGGAAGGATCATATCTACCGGGCGGCCATGTTGGATCCCCATACCGCCGCCGAGCTCACCATCGACGAGATCGTGGCCATGTGCGACGAACTGATCGAAGCCCACGGCGACTTCATGCCCGCTTACCACTAACGAAACTCAGTATGACCCCGCCGAGGAACCCCAAAGCAGCGGTTCCTCGGCGGTTGCATTTACGATGCGGGGTATCCCGCGTCGGCCATCGCCTGCCGCAGTTTCGCGTTGGCGTCGGCCATGTGTTCCAGCAATACCTCGCGCGATTCAGTCGGGTACTCGAAATGCAGGGAGATGGGGCCGTTGAACCCGGAATCGTGAAAAATCCGCAACGAGGCGGTGAGGTCAACCCAGCCGTCGCCAAGCGGTACCCACTGGACGCGCCCCTCATGCCACCGTACATCCTTCACAGCCAGCGCCTGTGTATAGGGAGCCAGCAACCGCGTATTCGTCGGCCAGGCTCCGGCGCCGCCGTCTGCCTTGGCATGGCCTACATCAAAACTTGCGCCCATATAGGGTGAATCGATCTCGGCAACCATCAGGTAAAGGTCCCAAAGGGGTCCGCCCACATCGCGCATGCTCGAGTGGTTATGGTAGGCCCCGGCGATGCCGCACTCCTCGGCCACCTTGGTCAGGCCGGCCAGCCGTTCGGTAAAGGCGCGAACCTGCTCCATGGGGTGGGTCGTTTCGTCGTAGCGATACCAACCGCACCGGAAACAACCGATGCCTTGTTCTGCGGCGACTGTCAGAATAGGCCGGGCCGTGGGATCGTCTCCGTCGAGCAGCCGGGTGGTGATCATGGGGACATCGAGTCCCTCTGCACGGATGGCTTCGACCGCGCGGGGCAAGTCGGTTTCCACATGTGCCGGTTCCACATGCCCGCCGCCGCGAACGGTCAGATCCACCCCATCGAGCCCAAGTTCCCGGCAGGTCCGGGCCAGATCTTCATAATCGAGGTGTTCCAAATGCTTCGAGAACACGCACACCGGCGGGGCAGTCGGTTCCGCTGCCGCGCCGAGGGTCATCCGACTCGTGGCGGCCGCGGCCATAGCTGCCGCGCTGGTTGCGGTTAAAAACGCCCTTCGGGTCATGGCGTCACTCCTGCGATGCATTCCCTTCTCCTTCGGTAGGCGTAGATGGAGCATTCGATTCCGTGCTCCCCGTCGTATCGGATGCCGCGGCTTTTTTCTTGGGGGTAGCTTTGTTCTTGGAGGCGGCTTTCTTCTTGGGAGTAGCCTTCGATTTCGAGGCGGCCTTCTTCTTGGGTGCGGCTTCGGATTTGGCCGCCGCCTTCTTCTTGGGGGCCGCCTTGGACTTGGACGCGGCCTTCTTCTTGGGCGCGGCTTCGGATTTGGCCGCTGCTTTCTTCTTCGGGGCCGACTTCGACTTGGATGCAGCCTTCTTCTTGGGCGCCGCCTTGGAGTCCGCCGCGGCCGCTTGTTCCTCTGGAGCCGCCTTGGTCTTGGCGGCGGCTTTCTTTTTCGGAGCCGCTTTGGTTTTGGCGGTCGCGATGGAATGAGCCGCCAACCACTCGGCCGTCGGCGCGAACACGTCTTCCTCCGAATGTCTAGAGAAGAGCGGATCGATGTGGCCGTAATCAGCCCCGCAACCGTGCTCCTTGCTGAGGATCTTCATCTGTTTATCGTCTGAAGGCAGGGCGTTAAAGAACGCCTCTGCCGCCTCCATGTCGACAAAGGGATCGCGTGCCGCAAAAAATGCCAATAACGGCGTCTTGATGGTGTTGAGTCCTGCGGCAAGGTCCGTACCGTCTTTGAGCTTCCAGCTTTTCGTAGAGGCCCAAGTGTCCATTTGGTCCAGCACACGATAGGGCGGAATTTCCACACCGTGGAAGAACAAGCGCCCATTGCACTCAGGACGAACGTTGTCCCAGTTCACCGGCGGCCGAATTGGGCCTTTCCCAATGATGCTGAATACGGGAGACAAGCCGCGAATCACGGCACTTAGTACTGGGCGGGCGTATCGCACGACCGCCACACAAGCGGGTCGCCGAGTGTGTCGGCTGCCGGCGAATCCTATCGGAGCGGCAACAGTCACACCGCTTGCTATGGCATCGCCGCCTACCACCTGTTCATAGGCATAGAGCAGCATGCCGCCCATGGATTGACCGAGCCAGTGGACCTTGTCGTAGCCTGTCGTCTTGCATATGTACTCGATGGCGGCGGGTAGATCCTTTTCGACGTAGTCTTCGAAGCACGGTTCGTTGCGCGATTTGCCGTAGGGCGGTTGAGAGCTGCGATCGCCACGCAGGTCGATGGCCCAGCAATCGTATCCCAGAGCCGCCAGGTAGTCGGCAATCGACAGACCCTCGGGAACCAGATAGTTCAGCCGGTTTGCCGCGGCCGCGTGGACCATGAGCACCGGTTCGCCATTGCCGTCGCCGGCGGGGCGCTTGCGATAGAGTCGGAGCGTCCATAGGTCTTGGGTCTGAACCGGATGGATCTCTTCGACGTTGACGGGTTCGTTGTATTCCGCCAATAGGAATACCCAATACGCATAGGCGAGCAGCGCCACCGCGATGACCGCGATCACCAACCATAGTAGAAACATCATTTTGTTTGTCCTCCTTCCGAGTTGGGGTTGCCGGCAATATATTGATGAACCTGCCGCGCGAGGGTTTCGTTGAAACCGGGCACGGCGGCGAGGGTCTCGATAGAGGCTTCCCGAACACGCTTGAGCGAGCCCAGCGTGCGCAAAAGCGCTTTGGCCCGTTTGGGGCCTACGCCGGGGACAGTCTCAAGGGGGGACGTGAGCGCAGCGGATTTGCGCTGCTTGCGATGATAGGTGATGGCGAACCGGTGCGCTTCGTCACGAATGCGGGCGAGGAACTGCACCACCGGGCTATTTTGCGGCAGAATGATGGGATCCTTGCGGCCGGGCACGAAAAACCGTTCGGGCGACCGCCCGCCTTCACCCTCCAGCCGCGACTTCGCGATTCCCGCTATCTCGAGGTCTTCGATGCCCAAATCCTGTAAGACCGCCCGGGCCACGTTGAGCTGTCCTTTGCCGCCGTCGATGAGGGCGAGGTCGGGTAGGTCGTTTTCGTCGATGGCTCGGCGGAATCGGCGGAGCAGCACTTCGCGCAACATGGCGAAGTCGTCTTGACCCTCCACCTGCTTGATAGCATAACGCCGATAGCGGTTTTTGTTGGGTGCGCCGCCCTCAAAAACGGCCATGGCGCCCACCGCCTGGTTGCCCTGAATGGTCGAGATGTCGAAGCATTCGATGCGGTTGGGGGTCGTTTGAAGCTTCAGCGCCTTGCGGACTTGCTCGAGCAAATCCTGATTGGCCTTTTCTGCCAGGCGCTTCTCTTCAAAGCTGCTCCGGGCGTTTCGTTCGGCCATGCGTATCAACGCCCGTTTATCGCCCCGTTGAGGGCAATGTACGACCACCCGGCCGCCCCGTTCTTCTCCCAGCACTTCGGCCAGCACGTCGGCCTCTTCCAACGGAACGGGAACCAGCACTTCCTGAGGGATGCCCGCCGCTTCGGAGTAGTATTGCAACAGGAACGAGCCCAGCATCTCTTCGATGGGCATTTCGTGTTGATTGAACGACACGGAACGGCCGCCGGTCATCTTTCCTTCGCGGAATTGGAGGACCTGAATCTCGCTGTAGCGTCCGTGGGTATACATGCCAATGACATCGCGGTCGTCCGAGCCCGCCGCCTGAACCGTGCGCTGCCGTTCGAGGGTCTGCTGAAGCGCATAAAGGCGGTCTCGCAATTGGGCGGCCTGTTCGAATTCGAGGGCATCGGCATGGGCCTGGATCTGGTCCCGTAGCTGCCGCTCGAGCTCGCCGCTTCGTCCCTGCAACACCATCAAGGCTTGGGATACGATTTGCCCGTACGCCTCCTCGTCGATCAGTCCGACACATGGCGCGGGGCACTGGCCCATTTGGTAATACAAGCAGGGTCGCGAACGATTGGCCAACACGCTGTCCGAACAGGTCCGCAAGGGGAACAACCGCTGCAAATGCTTGAGCGTGGCCCGCACGGCATCGGCGCTGGCATAGGGGCCGAAATACTTCGCGCCGTCTTTCCGGTGCTTCCGCGTGATGGTGATCCGAGGAAACGGATGCTGCACATCGACCCGCAACCGTACATAGGTCTTATCGTCTTTCAGACGGACGTTGTACCGGGGTTTGTGTTGTTTGATGAGGCTGTTTTCGAGGAGGAGGGCCTCTTTTTCGGTGGTGGTGACCAGAAAATCGATCCGGGCCACGCGCCGCATGAGAAACTTCACCCGATACCGCGTATCCTGCTCGTTGATGTACGCCCGGACGCGGGTCCGCAGGTTCGCCGCTTTGCCCACATAAATGACCTGACCCTTGGCGTCCAGCATGAGGTAACACCCCGGCGCGGCAGGAACCGTGGTTAAGTCGAACTCCGCTGCGAACGCCTCGGGACGGATATGACCAATCGCAGCCGCCTCCGGAACAGCACGGAACCCTCGGGGAGCCTCATCCCCGGAAGAATGCTCGCCGGATGGATTGTCGTTCGGGTCTCGCATGCCTTGAGGATAGCATATCTGTTGTTTGTCTGCGACCTGCGCTATCCATCACTCCCGAGCGGTCTCGATTCCTGTCGATGGCGCATTACAAGTCCGCCCCCCAATGGTGGTTATACCAACCGATTTCCTGGGGATTCAGAGGGCCTGTTGGTATGCCAACGGGATTGATAAGCTCCGCGGCCCAATCCTCGAGCTCGGCGCGCAACTCGGCCGCGATCTCCGGATGCTCCTCGATAAGGTTTTCGTTCTCGTGATGTTCGCTCGACATGTTAAAGAGGTACTCGACTTGGTCGCCCACCGTAAGGTATTTCCACTTGTCTTTTCGGATGGCCGTCTGCGTCCAGAACCGCCAATACAACGCTTCGTGGGGCGCGCCGTCTTTTTCACCGAGAAG
>PWNM01000554.1 GCA_003557825.1 Candidatus Hydrogenedentota bacterium
GTTGGTGAATCACCCGGATCAACTATGTTCACGGAAACCAGGCTACCATCAGGCGCTATAACGCAATCCAATACTGCCTTCGTCGCAGTGGTTCCCGAATATTGCATTTCAATGGCGGTGTGCCATCTAGCTTCGACTTTGCGTCGAATATGGAGTAAATAGGGGGCCAGCTCGTCACGCTTGGCCTCAAATCCTAACAACCCCTGTCCCCGTACTCCCCCGTCGACACGTCCTCGAGGGCTTTGTGGTCGGTCTGCTTCGGGTAACGTGGGAAGTGGCGCGTCTTGAGGTTCGAGTTGCGCCACTTCACGACGTTCGGGAGGTGGGCTTTCTTCCTGTTCCTCTAGAGGATCAGGTTCGTCCTCGTCCGGGTCATCAGTGATAACCTGAAGCTCGGGCTGACCCTCTTCTGCCTCTGGAGTCGGTTCCGGATCGGGTTCGGCTTCCTGCTCTGTCTCCTGTATAGGCTCTTCAGATGGTTCCTGTTCAACCATCGGTTCTGTTTCAGGGGGAGACTCCGGCTCGGGATCAGGCGGCGCCGTTATTGGTGGAGCCGGAGCACCGCCTAGATCATCAAAATCCGACGGATCCTCGAAAAAAGGCGCGGTACGTTCTCCATCGACATCAAACGGATCACTGGCCTGAGCATCTCTATCTGATAATAGGTCCGTATCAGGGTCCACCTCTTCATCGGTTGACTCGCTTGTCTCGATGATTTGTCGCGGACGTGTTTCCGGCTCCAGACTGATTGTCATCGGTTCCTGTAATGAAGCCATGTCCATTGGCTCATCGCGGTCCACAGGTCCCGTGAGACCAACGAGCAGCAATGCCCCGCTGTGAAGTAGAAGCGCAGCGATACCTGAGGCCGTCAATCGGCGTTTATAATCCTTCGGTAGTTCGCCAAGCATATGCGGCGTATTGTATCAGATCAGCGGCGGAACCCTGAACGGCTTGGATCTATAAAACGCCCACTTCTTTCATACCCTCAATTCCTTTCCGAACCACTTCAACCGATTGGTTCAATGCTTCTTGTTCGTCGGTTGACAGTTCGAGTTCGAGTACTTCTTCGACGCCTCCTTTACCCAGTCGGACGGGCACGCCAATATAGACGTCACGGTGGCCGTATTGACCCGTGAGGAAGGCAGAGCAGGGCACGAATTGCCGTTCATCGTGCAAGATGCATTGAACCATGCGGGCCACACTTGCGCCCGGGGCGTAAAAAGCGCTCCCCTTCTTCAACAAGCTAACAATTTCGCCTCCACCTTTTCGGGCTCGCTCAACGAGGGCATCGATACGGTCTTGCCCCATCAACTGCGTTATGGGCACGCCGGAAACCGTTGTATATCGGGGTAACGGAATCATCTCGTCTCCGTGGGATCCAAGCAACATGGTGTCCACATTTTTCATGCTAACTCCCAATTCCGCTGCTACGAACGATCGGAGGCGGTCACTATCGAGGATACCGGCCATACCGACTACACGACGCGGTGGGAATCCGAGTTTCTTGAGCGCCAGGTATGTCATAACATCAAGCGGGTTTGTGACGACGATTACGACACTCTCCGGCGCATACCGGCCTATGTTTTCGCAAACTTCACTCATGATGCGACCGTTTTTTTCGAGCAGATCCAGCCGATCCATGCCGGGCGCACGGGGAAGTCCTGCGGTAACAACGACTACATCGCTTCCTGCGATATCTGAATAATCATTGGTTCCATAGGCGACACAACTGTACCCCCGTACCGGACCCGCTTGTGTCATATCCAAAGCTTTACCCTGAGGCAATCCCTCAACGATATCGGTGAGCACAATATCGCCCAATTCCATATCAAGACAGTATTGCGCCACAGTGGCCCCTACATTGCCCGCGCCAATACATGCCACTTTGAACCGTTTTCCTGCCGGCATCGATAGATCCCTCCGTTTGTTGTCATGCAACAGCAGAAATCGCTGTCGCTGTTGATCGTAACTGTATACTGAATTCGTTCCTATCGCAAACCAATGAGGAAGGCATGCTGTTCCCGGAGATAGATTATCAGATTGCCAACGGAGGAGAGCCCTCATTGGCTTAGACCCATTGGGGAGGTAGGACGAATGAATATAGCACCCCAATCAGTGGTGTGGTATTATGTACGTAGCAAAAGGAGGCGTCTCAAATGGCCTGTTCAAAACGAATAACGTGGGCTGCTCTATCGATTGTGATGATTTTTGTTTTTGGAGGGTGCAATACGCTGCGCGGTGTTGGGGAGGATGTCGAGCGGGGCGGTCAAGTCATACAAGAACGCTCACGATAATCGCCCATAGGTTATTGGTACAGAAGCGCTTGGAAATAGGTTGAGCGTACCTGTTAGGATTCGCGCTCGATGATGAATCGGGCCAACGCGCGGAACGTGTCCCCTTCTTCTCCGAAGTCGCGCAATGCATGGAGTGCTGATGATACAGCCTCTTCTGCTAGAATCCGGGAACGTTCCAATCCAACGAGAGCCGGATAGGTTGATTTGTGTCGAGCCGCATCACTGCCGATTGGCTTGCCGAGGGCCTGCTCCGTACCGACAACATCCAGGATATCATCGGCAATCTGAAAAGCGAGGCCTATCCCCTCGCCATAGGTGGTCAACGCGTCCATTGCCCGTTCATCAGCGCCTCCCAGTAGGGCTCCAAGCCGCACGGCGCATCGAATCAATGCTCCCGTCTTATATGCATGTAGGCGACGGAGTTCATCCAGGTGAAGGGTCTGGTTTTCGCTCTCAAGGTCGATAACCTGGCCGCCAACCATGCCGGCA
>PWNM01000388.1 GCA_003557825.1 Candidatus Hydrogenedentota bacterium
ATTCCGGCGTTTATCGCAGCCGACATGCACAGGCTCCCGAAACAGGGGCGTGGGCTTCAGAGTTACTTCCCGCCGATGCCGTCCCCATTGGCGTTGGCCGCGGCTTCCGATGCAGATCTGACCCGTGCGTTGGTAGGGCGCATCGCTGAGTCGATGACCACCATGGGGATCAACATGTATTTTGGCCCTGCATTGATGTTAGCGTCCAACGTGCCCGGTGTGGAAGGGGCCATTCATAGCATGGGAGGGGACCCTGAGTTTGTCACGGCTACCGGGAAGGCGTTTGTCGAAGCATTGCACGAGCACCAAATCATTGCCGCGCCCACCGGCTTCCCTGGGGGCGGGTTCAATACGATAGATGGAGCGCCCGCCGTCTTGACCACGCCCGAAGCTTCCGTACGCAGCATGGATCTCCGTCCTTATAGGGCCGCCATCGAGGCGGGAGCTCCCATGATTCATGTGGGCAATACCCTAACGCCCACGATTGATCGACGTAACTTTCCGGCAAGCATCTCGAATGTTGTCATTCACGATCTACTGCGAGAGGAACTGGGCTACGAAGGCGTGG
The DNA here is from genome assembly GCA_003557825.1 of Candidatus Hydrogenedentota bacterium. GTDB lineage: Bacteria > Hydrogenedentota > Hydrogenedentia > Hydrogenedentales > SLHB01 > PWNM01. The sequence continues at coordinate 569 of PWNM01000388.1, forward strand.
TGCTTGTCGGGCCCTATGACGCTCCCGAGATAACCCGAGCAGTCGATGTCGTCGAGGCGACTCTCCATGCCTTCCGTTCCGGGGCGGACATGATCCTGTGGGATACCCCGGGACAGCGGGTTGTCCGGACGATTGAACTGGTTGCCCGGGCCGTTCAACAAGGTGAACTCGATGAGTCGGTGATCGATTCGGCATTGGAGCGAGTTTTGCGGCTCAAACATCGATATGGTCTGGTTGAAAGACCGAGACCGCGTGCCCGCGATGTCCAACGGCTGGAACGCAGACGGGCCCGCCCGGAGGAAGCTATTGCCATCGAGCGGAAATCCATCACCCTTGCCCAAAACCGCAATAATGTATTGCCGCTGAGCCAGCCCGCCTCGCAACCGGTGGGCGTTACGGGCGTGGTTGGAGTGGAGGCCTTACACGAAGCCCTTGAGAAGCATCTCAAGCGGGTGGCCCGCCAGGATATTGCATCGGCTCGCCATGGTGGTCGTATCTACGACTTCGAGATAAGCCGCCTTACCCGCTATTCCCGGGGCGTTCAGACCTTTGTCGTGATCTTGACCAATGAGATCCGCCCCGAAGGCGTACAGGACCTTATCAGTGAGGTGCATTCCGTCGGGGCCCGTGTGGTGGTCGTTCTGCTGGGGTATCCTCGCCGTCTGCCGGATCTCTCCAACGCGGACGCCATCGTGGTAGCTTATGATCCTGCCGGGACCGACCAGACCATGCGCGCTGTGTCTGATGTGCTTATGGGAAATGCTCCCATGAAAATACTTCCGCCCGTGCGCGACCTGACAGTTCAGGCGGGCGTATCGTCGACCTTTAGCGTCTACGATGTGGTGCGCGCGCCATCGGGGCGATTGCCTGTAACGATCGCCGATCCCTTCGTTGCCGGCTTGGGCGTACCTTACGATCCCACCGGGGCTATCCGGCGAGCCCAATGGGATTTCGGCGATGGCAGCCGTTCACGTGAACTGGTGACCGAAAAGAGTTTCTCAGAGCCAGGCGAGTATACGATCACCTTGACCATCACCGACACTCAGGGGGATACGGTTCAAGAACGTTTCTTCGTGATGGTGGAGGAGTAATACCTTTCAGTGAAAGCGCCTCGATGAACAATCCGGTTCCCCTACTCAAGGCAGATCGCAATGGTGTGTTTCGCATATTACAGCTAACCGACCTTCATACCGATGTTGATGAGGCGGCCAACGCGCGCACATGGGCCGATATCCGGTCCATGATCGACCGTTTCACCCCGGATCTGCTCGCGGTGACGGGCGATGTCTGGTGTGGAGACGACCATCCCGACGAAGCTCCCGAGTGGATGGCAAGGGATCTCGCCTACCTTAGCGATTTGGGTGTGCCGTGGGCATTTACTTGGGGCAATCACGATTTTGGAGTGGATACGCCCGAGGCGCAGGTGCGGATTGCGGCGGCGCCTCATTCGTTGACGCCGGCTCATGCGACAAATTACCGGCTTGAAGTAGTTCGCGGAAATGAGGCGGAGCCGTTGGTCGATCTGTACTTTCTAAACTCCCATACGGAATGCCTGCTGCCCGATGATTTGGCATGGCTGGAATCGGAATCACGGCGTCTACAAAGCCTACGCGGGATGACGGTTCCTGGGGCATTGTACTTTCATATCCCCCTCAAGCAATACGAGCTGGCTCGGATCGAGGGACGCTTTCGCGGGATAGGCCCCGAGGAGGTGGGCTATTGGGGGAATAAGGAGCATTACATCGAACCCATTAGACGTACCGGCGCCATCCGGGTGTGTTTTGTCGGGCATAGCCATCGCAACGACTTCAGCTTTGCCGAGGACGGAATCACCTTTTCTTATGGCCGGGCGACCGGTCATGGGGGATATGGCGGCGATGAACTCGCCAAGGGGGCGACGCTGCTGGAAATCCGACCCGGCAACCCGTTTTCATTCCGTACCGTCTTTCCCGATGGCAGCTCATGGAGTCATGACGACGGAGCAGTTTACCCGTAGACCCGGTCTGCTTCCTCACGGGCGATGCGGCACCAGTCGATCACATTTTGCGGATTCCGGCCGATGGTATGGTTATCCTTCATGATCACCTCAACTCGGCAGTCTTTGGTGATGTCAAGGGCCTGTCGAAGTGAGTTGCGGATCAGATCCTGATCGAGCCGTGGGACGGCCAAGGGCGCGGGATTTGGTTTCATCGAATAAACATAGTCTGCCCCAAGATTCTGGGCCATGCCTTCAAGATTACACCACGGCGAAACGGAAACGCGGCGTAGTCGCGGGATTTGTTTGACGGTATGCCAGCGCAGATCGAGCGGTTCGCAACACCCATAGCAATTCAGACCGAAACGTTCGAGCAGGGGAAGCTGGTAGGGAAAGACGAACTCGGCGAATTGCTCCGGCCCAACAGACGAGGTCTCTTGGCTTTCACCAAACCCCCACATATCGATGGGGCGGACATGATGCCCATCGAAGTCCGGCTGGGGCAGCGCATCGGTGTAACCGAATCCGCCGGAACCGACGTAGTCGCCCCCGTTGTTAAGACAAAGGAGCCCCTTTTGCTCGAGTTCGTCGATAAGGGACATAGCGCCGTCGCGCAAAAGGGCCATAAAGCGATGTAGGCCTTCGGGTTCAGCGCACATGTCGGTGAGGTACGTTTCGTATCCCCGCAAGAAAATGGCCGTTTGCGTGAGCCCCATAGTCCACCACCACATCTGATGGCGTCGTACGGTAAGCGCATCGCCAAAAACGGACTCGGCCAGCGCCAGTAGCGCTTCGGAGGCGGGAGCGTCTACGGTGACATGGGGATATCGTAGCAGCTCGAGGTCGTCGTAACTTTTTAGGGGGCCGTCCCAGACAAAGGCTCCACCCTCACCGGCGCTACGGATAGCCTGCTGCATTCCCCAGTCACTAACCGAAGCGACCCATCCCACGTTGAACACGGGTTCGATTACCCGGTCATCGCCCATTGAATCGCCCCAGAATAGCTCCTTGCGCAGATGAAACTCCCAATGTCGGGCCACATCGCCAACGCAAGCGAGCGTTTGCTGGGGAAAAATCTCGTTCCATCCATTCTCCGGATCGCAGAAGACAACCGGACGGGTAGGTTCCAGAGCATTGTGCTTTCGCCAAAGCTCCCGTTTCCGAGCCTGTTCCGGCCGAGCGGCGACATCCGCCACCTGCATCGCCAGCGAACGCAGCATGTCCCGATCGTTCGATGAAACGGCGTATTGGGATGAAGCCGACTGTGAAACGCTCACAGTTATTCCTCGTGTTCTTCGGCCCGGGCGGCGTTCCGATTCTCAAGGGCTCTGCGCGCATGCCAGTTGTCGCCCGTAGCGCGCTCAAGGGCCGCATTGGCCACGGCGTAGTCGCGTAAGGCCTGAATAAGATTGGTTTCGGCGTTGGTCTGGGCAAGCTCAGCGTCCAGAATCTCCGACTGGGTACCGACCCCTTCCTGGAATCGCAACTCGGCTAGGCGCAGCCCCTCTCGAGCCAGCTCCACGGTGCCTCGTTCGCTGTGGACTTGCGCCATGGCATCCTGAATCTGAATGTAGGCCCGGTTTACATCGAGTTCCACCAGACGTTCGAGGTCCTGAAGTTGATAACGCAGACCATCTCGTTCGGCTCGGGCGCCAATGCGTTCATGCTTGCGTCGGCCGCCGGCGCCAATCTCCCATTCGGCGCCAAGGGTAAACGTCCAACCGTCCTGCTGAAAGGGGCCCGCGCCGTCGATGTCCTGAAACTGGACATTCGCGGCGACCTGGGGTTTGTACTGGCCGCGGATACCCCGGATATTCTGGTCCGACGCATCGATGGCCCGTTGAAGCGCCCGAATTTCCGGCCGTCCCTCGTACGCCTTCTGCACAAAGGCATCGACGGGGTCACGGGTTGGTTCCCAGTCGATATCGGGCTTTAATGCAACGGGCGTGTCTTGGGGAATGAAGATCAGACGACGGAGATTGGCAAGGGCGAGCTGATTGGCGTTTTCCGCCGCCACCCGGTCTGCCTTACGCGCCCCCAACTCGGTCTGGGCGCGAAGCACCTCGAAGTTGCTGATCATGCCCACATCATACATCTGCTCCGCATCGGACAAGTTGCGTTCAAAGGTCTTGACGCTTTCATTGGCCACTTGCACCAACGCCGAGGTCAGAAAGGCATCGTAGAAGGCTTGTTTGGTTTGGTATTCCAATTCTGCCAAGGCCGCCTCCCGTCGCCATTCCTGTGATTCCGCAAGATAACGGGAAGCATTAATCGACGAACGTATCTGACCGCCGGCATACAACACTTGCCTCAGACTCACCTCGGCCGTATAGATCGTGTCATCAGGGCCAAAATCCGGCGTGAATTGCTCCATAACTAGGGATTCGCCGATGTTAAATGCGATCGGCAGACCAATGGTTAGCAGCGGATTGCTGGTGTCGGCAAATAGCCGACCGATTCCTTGGCCTATCCCGCTGCCGCCGCCTCCGCCTAAGGCCTGAAACGCGCCGCCCCCGAAATCCTGATCGCCATACTCGGTTCGGGTGATGGAATATCGCGAATTGATCTGTGGAAACATGGCCGATCGGGCTTGACCAATTCGCGCTTCGGCTGCAAGTACATCCTGGTCCTCTACGAATACTTGGGCATTCTGCGTCAAAGCCAGATCGACGCATTGTCGAACATTCAACACGATGCCTTCAGGCGGGATTTCCTCTACGACAAGATCGCGCAACTCCTGGATGTGCTGCTCAATACCCTCGATGGTATCCATTAACGGTTCGGCGTCGTCCAGCAAATCGGTCAGATCGGCGCGGCGACCGGGTTGAGCATCGAAGTCAACTTCAGGCGGGAAATCAAGCTCCTCATACTCATCGTCCCAGTACGGTTCGGGCGAGTCTTCGAGCGCTAGGACACTCCCCGAAAGCAACAAGCAAATCAGCGTAATGTGGAGCCATTTCATCGTGTGTGTTCCCTTGGTTTGGTTATATCCTCTGCACAACGCCCAACCGCTACCCCGCTGGGATCATACCGGTACGAAGCCATCCATTCAAAATTGATAACGCTTTGGCTTTCATCGTGAAGCCGATCACTCCTCAGCCCACGGGGTCTAATAAGGATTGCGGTTAAACTATAAGATAAATGGTTATGCCGGGCTGAATTTGCGTGAGGTAAAGTGTAACCTGCAAATTGAACCCGCATCAGCAATGCATCATAATCCAGGAGGCGATACGAAAAACCAACAGGGAGGGAAGCGGTAATGATTTATGCATCTGTGATAGTTACAGGCATGGCCCTGGTCTTGGCGGTTGCTCCGCCTGCTGCGGCGGCATCTATGCCCGAGCACCAGCCGTTGCCGGGGGAATGGCGATTCTCCGATGGTCCGGAGTTTCCGGGGGCCAAAGGAGAGATGCGGGTCGGACCGGAATCGGTCGAGCTCGATTTTGACTTCCGGGGAGGCGGAAACTATGTCATGGCCGAATGCCACTTTGATGACCCCATTGCCCTCGAGGAGATTGGGCTACAAGTCCGAAAACCCCCGTCTGCCCAGCTGACGGTTCGCATCACCGATGGAGCGGGCCAACAATTCCAAAAGACGGTCTTTTATCCATACGAAGGATGGCGTCAACTGGCCTTTACGCTGGATGGTTGGACCGTCCATTGGGGCGGACCGGGAGACGGCATATTTCGGCAACCCGTGCGCGCTGTCGGCATCATTATCGATTCGGTCGGACTGGTGGAAACGCAAGGCACGGTCGAAATTGCAGGTTTGACGGGCCTTCCGGGAGAAGAGGACGATGTTGATGTACCCCCGGCGACGCACCAAGGAGCCTATCGTGTGAGCGATTTTCGTTCCGACCGCGATCGCTGGAGTCCCATTCACGGCGATCTCGATGCTGGCCAATGGCGGCCCTATTTCGACCGCGAGGGCTGGGCTGCGCTACAGACCTCCATATCCTTGTTTGGCCAGCCCGAACAAATTCATCTGACCCTTCGAGGAGGCGCGCCTGGAACGCGGGTGGACCTGCGGCTCGGTTCCCATTTTCAAATGTTCGAGCAGGAGCTGGGCTATCTTGATGGCGGAGAGCAGACCTTTACAATCGCCGCTCCACCCGATGGATGGGAGCATTACGGCGGCCAGGATGACGGTATCGTTCGTCCCCCGTTGCGCATTAACCGAATCCTTTTCGAGAGCGATGATCCCGAGGCCGGAGAGCATCCCATTGAGCTGGTCGAGCTTCGATGCACGACGACAACGCCTAAGCAGGATGCCGTGGTGCTATTTGGCAAACTGGGCGATGGGGAACGGGAAGGACAACTCGAGGCCCGCTGTACGGCCTGGAATCTGCTTGAGGAGCCCCTAGAAGGTCGCCTGACCGTGACGCTGACCGACTGGGTTCAGGAGACCATCGGGGAACAGATCCTCCCGTGGACCGTTCCCGCCGGCGGTGATCCGGTCTTGGAAACGGCGCATTTTGATCTCCCCGAAGACCGGAACTATGCCGAGGCCTCGTTCCGTTTCGAGGCGGGGGCGGTTGCCCCCAAACCGGTAGTGTCCGCCTATACCCGGCCTATCGTTACCGCCGCCGATGGGATCCAATCCGATGTATGGGGCCGTGATGGTACGCCCGCCCATCAGGCGCCCGCACCCGATGCCTTGGTTCCAGAATCCCCTTGGGGGATGGGGGTCTACCTGTATCGGTATCCCGATAATCCCGAGGGATGGGCCGAGATGGACCGTGCAGCGGCGAAGGCCCGGGACGCCGGCGTCAAATGGTCACGCGAGGAGTTTTCCTGGTACCAAATCGAGCGGGAAGAAGGCACGTATTATTTCGACTACATGGACAAGGTCGTCGAGACCGCCAAACGCCATGGTATTACAATCTACGGTCTGCTTACGTATTGGTCCGAGTTCACCGAACCCTACACCGAGCAGGGGAACGCCGAGTTCGTCGAATGGGCGCGGGCCGTCGTGCGGCGGTATAAGGACGACATCAAGCACTGGGAAATCTACAACGAGCCCAACATATTCTTCTGGAGCGGACCTAAGGAGCTCTATCCGCCGCTTTTGGAGGCCTGCTACGAGATGATCAAGGAGGAAGACCCCGAGGCGCAGGTCTTGGGCATCTCCACCGCCGGTATTGATTTCGGCTTTATCGAGAAATGCCTGGAAGCCGGAGCACCCATGGATGTCCTCACGGTGCATCCCTATCGCCACCATATTTTTGAGCAAGGATTCATCTCCGAGCTGCAGAAGGCGTCCGAGATGGTGGGCGATCTGCCGGTCTGGATTACCGAAATGGGCTGGAGCACCCAGGTGAGCGGTACCCCAATGCGGGATCAGGCTATTATGCTTGCGCGATCCTATCTGTCTGCGTTGGCATCGGGCGTAGCGCCCAATATCAGCTGGTACAATTTCCGCAATGACGGCGATGACCCCTTCTACAATGAGCATAATTTCGGCGTCCTGTTCCGGGACATGACCCCAAAACCGGCCTATCGCGCCTATGCGACGATGACCCGCGCCTTGGGTCACGATCCCGCTGCGGAATTTGATGATGCCTTTGTCGATGGCGTACTGGCGTTGGAAATGGGCGGCGCAACCGTAATATGGGCTCCTACCGGCGATTATGCGCTTGATGTCGGTTTTGAGGGCGAACCGCCTGCTGTCGCAAACCTGATGGGCGAAGCGGCTGCATATCAAGTGACCGATCAGCGCATGACCCTCGAGCTTCAGGCGGGATACCCCTTGTTTGTTCAATCCACTGGTCTGAGTCCCGTTGGAGAGCCTACCTTACTGGAGGGAGCGGAAGCGACGGACATCATCCGCTTTTAGGCCAATCCGTACCTTCAGCAGCCTCACGGCTTCCAGGGTCGTGGGGCTGATGTTATTTGGCGCAACAAGAGTGGGGGGGCATGTGATTGTGTTGGAAAAAGTCGAAAATGGCGTACCCGGAGGGACTCGAACCCCCAACCTCTTGGTCCGTAGCCAAGCACTCTATCCAATTGAGCTACGGGTACGCATTCATAGGCGAGATGTTGGCCATAATGTAGCAAATAACGCCGACAAATGCAAATTACGGTTCCCGCCTTGCACCATGTCGCCCCGATAGCATAGGCTATATGCCCATTGCCGCCCATCGGGGTATGCGGACCTACACAATATGAGGAGCAGGCATGCGCATTCTTTACATCGATATTGACACCTTACGCCCGGATCATCTGGGTTGTTATGGGTATCACCGAAACACATCCCCCAACATCGATCGGATCGCCGCGGAAGGCGTCCGGTTTGAGCAGTATTATTGTAGCGATGCGCCCTGTTTGCCTTCCCGGGCTGCGTTGATGACGGGCCGGTTCGGTATCCACAACGGCATTGTCAACCACGGCGGTACGGGAGCCGATCTGCGTCTGGAAGGCGAGAACCGGGGCTTTATCTCTCGGGTCCAGCAGGAGTGCCTGACGGCCCTCTTCCGTAATGCCGGTCTGCATACGGCGTCGATCAGCCCCTTTGCCGAACGACATGGCGCATGGTGGTTCAATGCCGGCTTCGACGAGACTCACAACACCGGCAAACGCGGCCTCGAATCCGCCGAGGAGGTGACGCCCATCGCCTTGGACTGGATCGAGCGCAAAGGCAAGGAGGACAACTGGTTCCTTCACATCAACTACTGGGATCCCCATACGCCGTACCGCGCGCCCGATTCCTTTGGCAATCCCTTCGAGAATGAGCCCATACCCGACTGGCTCACGCCCGAACTGTTGGCCCATCATCGCACCTTGGCAGGCCCCCACGGCCCGTGGGAAATCAACATGTACGATGACAAGGTACCGCCCATTGGAATCCGGCATCTGGGTCAGATCACGGATATGGAGGATTACCGAAGGTTCATCGATGGCTACGACTGCGGCATCGCCTATGCTGACCACCATGTGGGCATGCTCCTCGATGCTCTCGAAAAACAAGGCGTGCTGGACGACCTGATCATCATTGTGAGCTCCGATCACGGCGAGAACATGGGAGAACTGGGCATCTACGGCGAACATGCGACCGCCGATGCCATCACGCCGCGCATTCCTATGATCATCCGCTGGCCCGGTATGACCGCCCCTGGACAGGTCGCCGAAGGCTTTCATTACAACCTTGATTTGGTCCCAACCATAGCCGAACTGTTGGAGATGCCCCAGAAGAAAGGTTGGGACGGTACAAGCTATGCCGCGACCCTGCGCGATGGAACAAATTGCGGCCATCCAGAGTTGATTCTAAGCCAATGCGCCCATGTGTGCCAGCGTTCGGTTCGCTTTGATGATTGGATGTACATCCGGACCTACCACGATGGGTACCATCTGTTTCCCGATGAAATGCTGTTCAATGTGACGGAAGACCCCCATGAAGTGAACAACATCGCGGCGGAATACCCGGATATCGTGAACGACGCAGCGCGGCGTTTGCTAACCTGGCACGATCGTATGATGGCTACCATGGATCCGCCTACCGACGCCGATCCCCTCTGGCGAGTCATGATGGAAGGGGGGCCGTTGCATGCCCGTGGGCATTTGGATAGTTACTGCGCACGGCTTGAAGCAACAGGTCGTGGCGACAAAGTAGCTGAACTCCGCGCCCGACACCCCGGGAAATAGCAGTTTTTCTGTTGAGGATCGCAGCCGGCCGAGCCCGTGCTGTTCGTATAATAGTACGCCCGATAGCCGATTGGATAAGGATTTGACAACGTGAACGATACCGCCATGTTTCTCTCGGACGCCGAAACCCAACAGGTGCAGCGCGACTTTGGTACGCCTACATTTGTCTACGATGAAGCCGCTATCAGGCGTCGCGTGGCCGAGGCCTTGGCCTACCCCAATGCCTATGGCCTGACCGTGCGCTATGCCATGAAGGCCTGTCCGACCCGCGCCATTCTGCGAACCTTGCACCAGGCCGGGCTTCACATCGATGCGAGCAGCGGATACGAAGCTGAACGGGCCATGAAGGCAGATATTCCAGGCGAGCATATACAGCTCACGGCGCAGGAGCTCCCCAAAAATCTCGGTGAATTACTCGATGCGGGGGTTCTCTTCAACGCGTGCTCGTTGCATCAACTGCGTGCCTATGGCGAGCTGCGCCCCCATTCCGAGGTCTCCGTACGAATGAACCCGGGACTGGGTTCGGGCCATAGCAACCGAACGAATGTGGGGGGGCCGTCGTCCAGTTTTGGCATCTGGCACGAACACCTTGACGATATTGAGGCCATCCGGCGTGAATACGATCTGCGTATCACGCGTATGCACACCCATATCGGATCGGGTGCGGATCCCGAGACCTGGAACCGCTGTGCCCAGCTTTCCCTGGCCATTGCCGGGCAATTGCCCGATGTGACGCTGCTCAGCCTGGGCGGCGGGTTCAAAGTGGGCCGAATGCCCGACGAAGCGACGGCCGATCTCCAATCCATCGGACAGATCATCAAAGCCGATTTGGAAGCCTTCGCGACGGAGCATGGCCGCAAACTGCATCTCGAAATCGAACCCGGATCGTTCTTCCTGGTCAACTCGGGGCTTTTGGTCTGTAC